>CACZRA010000174.1 GCA_902783395.1 uncultured Lachnospiraceae bacterium | reverse complement strand
GTTTACGGCGGCGTACAGAAGAACGTTGGGCCTGCGGGAGTTACGATCGTGGTTATAAGGGAGGATCTGATATCGGAGGATGTACTTCCCGGAACCCCTACCATGCTGAAATACAAGACCCATGCAGATAATGATTCTCTTTACAACACTCCTCCTGCATATAATATCTATGTGTGCGGACTTGTGTTCAAGTGGCTGAAAAAGATGGGCGGACTTTCCGAAATGAAGAAGATAAATGAGGAGAAAGCAAAGATCCTGTATGATTATCTTGATTCATCGAAGATGTTCAGGGGGACGGTCGTTCCGGAATACCGTTCGCTTATGAACGTACCCTTCGTTACGGATTCCGATGAACTTAATAAACAGTTCATAGAGGAGGCTTCCAAAGCCGGATTCGTGAACCTTAAGGGACACAGGACTGTCGGAGGCATGAGGGCTTCCATTTATAACGCGATGCCTGTTGAGGGCGTAAAGAAGCTTGTCGAATTTATGGATGCTTTCGAAAAGAAGGCCAGATGAGGAGAAGAGATGTTTAAGTATAATTGTCTGAATAATATAGCCAAAGTCGGACTGGACAGCTTTGATAAGGATTTTGTGCCGGTCGATGATATGAAGGATGCCGACTGCGTTCTTGTAAGGTCGGCAGCGATGCATGATATGGAGCTTCCCGACAGCCTTCTTGCCATAGCAAGGGCGGGAGCGGGAGTCAACAACATACCGCTTGATAAATGCGCGGAGAAGGGGATCGTGGTATTCAATACTCCGGGAGCCAATGCAAACGGAGTAAAGGAACTCGTCATAGCCGCCATGCTGCTCGCCTCGCGTGATATAGTCGGAGGAATAAACTGGGTAGCGGGACAGACCGGAAATGAGAACATAGCAAAGGATGCTGAAAAGCAGAAAAAGCAGTACGCCGGCTGCGAGATCTCCGGAAAGAAGCTCGGAGTCATAGGTCTTGGCGCCATAGGCATTAAGGTAGCCAATACCGCAGTGAATCTCGGAATGGAGGTATTCGGATATGATCCGTATATCTCAGTTGATGCGGCATGGAATCTTTCGAGAGCCGTCCGTCACGTGAAGACAGCGGAAGAGATATATGCAAACTGTGATGTCATAACCATACATGTTCCGCTGCTTGATTCCACAAAAAAGATGATCGATTCGGAAGCCATAAAGCTTATGAAGAATGACGTCATACTTATTAATCTTGCGAGGGATCTGCTCGTTGACGAGGAGGCCGTTATCTCGGCCCTGAAGATCGGAAAACTCAGAAAATACGTATCCGATTTTCCGAATCCCGTAACCGTCGGACAGGACGGAGTAATAGTGATCCCTCATCTCGGGGCATCCACCGAAGAGTCTGAGGATAACTGTGCGGTGATGGCTGTCCAGGAGCTCATCGATTACATGAAGAACGGAAACATCAAAAACTCCGTGAATTTCCCCGCGATCAACATGGGTGTCTGTGATAAGGTCGGACGTATCATGATCTTCCATAAGAACAAGGCGAACATGATCACCAAGTTTTCGGCATGCTTCGGTAATGCAAATATTAACATATCTGAGATGAACAATAAGAGCCGGGGAGATAACGCAGTTACAATGCTCGATTTTGATTCCGAAGTATCCGAGGAGATACTGGAGAAGCTGTCGACCATAGATGATGTATACAGGGTCCGCCAGGTGCATTGAGACATGATTTGCGGTGTGATGATAAACCGGAGGAACGGAGTGGAACAATGGCGGATGTAAGGCCCTTCAGGGCGGTAAGACCTGCAAAGGAAAAGGCGGAGCATATAGCGGCTCTTCCCTATGATGTGATGAATACGGAAGAGGCAAGGGCTGAGATCAAAAGGGAGCCCCTGTCCTTCCTTGCGATAGACAGACCCGAGACAGCCTTTCCCGAGGGATATGATATGTATGCTCCCGAGGTTTATGAGAAAGCCGCTGAGCTCTTCTGCCATATGCTCTCCGACGGGGATCTCGCAGAGGACGAAAAGGAAAACTTCTACATCTACGAGCTTACGATGGAGGGAAGGTCCCAGACAGGGATCGTTGCCCTGTGCTCTGCTTCGGATTACAAAGAGGGCATCATAAAGAAGCATGAGAATACTCTTGAGGCAAAAGAGCAGGACAGGATAAGGCATATAAAGGCTCTCGGAGCCCAGACAGGTCCGATCTTCCTCGCATACAGAAGACAGGACGGGATCGATGAGATCACGGACCGGACAAGGAAGGATGCTCCGGTATTTGATTTCACGTCACCGGACGGGATAAGGCACAGGGGCTGGATCATTTCGGATGCCGGAGATATCGGATCGATCCAAAAGAGCTTTGAGGGGATAAATGATATCTATATTGCAGACGGACATCACAGATGTGCGTCAGCCGTTAAAAACTGCACAGCTCTGCCGGAGGATAAAAGATATTTCATGTCGGTGCTCTTTCCCGACAGTGAGCTTAAGATATATGATTACAACAGGGTAGTCAGGGATCTTAACGGTCTCTCCGAGAGCAGGTTTTTTGACAGGTTGAGAAAGAAGTACAGGATCGAGGAGCTTGGAAGTGAAGCCGTAAAGCCTTCAGGAAAAGGCGAGATGACGATGTACATAAGCGGCATGTGGTACAGGCTTTTGATCAAGGAGGAGTATATCGTCAATGATCCCGTAAGCTCCCTCGATGTTGCGATCCTGCAGAATGAAGTGCTGTCTCCGATACTCAATATCGAGGATCCCAAGACCGATAAAAGGATAAGCTTTGTCGGAGGGATAAGGGGACTTGGTGAGCTTGAAAGGCTTGTTGACAGCGGAGACTATGAGGTGGCATTTGCCATGTATCCGACTTCGATAGACGAGCTGTTTGCTGTGGCCGACGCGGGAAGGCTCATGCCGCCTAAATCAACCTGGTTTGAGCCGAAGCTCAGATCGGGATTGTTCATAAACAGATTTGCGCAGATAAACGTTAACGGATAACTGAAAAGGGGCTTGATATGGCAATGACAAAGAAACTCTATAATCTGATGGACTGGGCCGAGATAGAGGCAGTTACCTATGCGGAGGAGGATCATCCCAAGGCGGTATTGGGGGCACATCCCATACGGGGAGGCCAGACGCTGGTCACAACATACAAGCCGGATGCCGCTGAGGTTTCGGTCAGGGTAAAGGGATCCAGGACTCCCGTCAAAATGGAGCTTGCCGATGAGGACGGGTATTTTGCGGTGCTTGTAAAAAATAAGGAACCCTTTGAGTATGAGCTTGAGATAACCGATAAGGACGGAAATGAAAGGACGGAGAAGGATCCTTACGCATTCGCGGACAGCATAACAAAGCGCGATATCCAGAAGTTCAATTCGGGGATCCATTACAGGGTCTATGAGATCTTAGGGGCTCATGTGATGAAAATGAATAATACTCAGGGTGTAAGATTTGCTGTCTGGGCACCTGATGCCCTGAGAGTTTCCGTTGTCGGGGATTTCAATGACTGGGACGGCAGACTGCATCAGATGGAAAGACTGTTTGATTCCGGTATTTTCGAGCTCTTTATCCCGGATGTCGGAGAGGGCGAAAAATACAAGTATGAGATAAAGCTGCGTTCGGGTCAGACGATAATGAAGCGCGATCCCTACGCCTTCATGATGGAGGATAACGACGATGCGGCAAGCATCATATACGATATAAACAGGCTTCCCGGAGCTGACGACGCCTGGCTTGAGGAAAGAGAAAAGAAACAGGGGGATGATGCTCCCATAATAATCTACGATCGAAGGACCACGGACTTTTCAAAAAACGATGCAAAGGAGATCATCAGGTATACGGGAGAGTACGGCTATACCCATGTGGCAGTATCCGCCGATTTCGATCCTCTGTATATCGCAAATGCAGGTCCCGGAGAGATCGCGGCCTTTACCGAGACTCTGCATAAGGCCGGTCTTGCTGTTCTGATAAGATGGACTCCGGCGGCATTTTCCAATTCCGAGGGAGGGCTTTCGCTGTATGACGGTACCTGCTTATATGAGGATGGCGACGGAAAGCGCTCCTATGTTCCGGGCTCTGACCGCAGGTATTTCAATCTCGGCCGTGACGGAGTAAGGGATTATCTTCTGGCAAATGCCATGTTCCTTCTGGATGTATTCCATTTTGACGGGATCATCGTAGCCGATGTTGCCAGGATGCTGTATCTTGATTTCGGCAAGAGCGAGGGCGGCTGGACGCCTAATATGTACGGCGGAAATGAGAACCTTGATGCGATAGATTTCTTCAGACAGCTCAGTCTCACTCTTCATAAGTATTCACCGGACATCCTTCTGATATCGGATGATGATACGACCTTCCCGGGTATCACCGCCTCTACGGATGAGGAGGGACTCGGCTTTGATTACAAGATAAATCACGGCTGGAACAGGGATGTGCTCGGATATCTGAGGCAGGAGCCTCTGGGAAGATCCAACCACTATAATGAGATTTGCTTCCCGATGATATACCAGTATAACGAGAAGTTCATCCTTCCGCTTTATGATATAGCAGATATCTGGAACGAGATGCCGGGAGACAGGGATGAGAAATTCGGCAATCTGAAGACGCTTCTGGCGTATTTCATAATGCATCCCGGAAAGAAGCTCATGTCATTCACTCCCATGAACGGTAAGGGGAAAGAGATCCGGGCTGTAGAGCTTCTCATGAAGGAAGTCTTTGAGTTTTACAATGATAACGGGACACTCCACGCAAAGGATATGGAGCTTACCGGTTTTGAATGGATCAATAATATCTCCGCAAGAGAGAACATCCTTGTATTTTCAAGACGCGGG
>CACZRA010000173.1 GCA_902783395.1 uncultured Lachnospiraceae bacterium | reverse complement strand
GTGACAAAGCGGCTCCACCAGGCCTTTTTTACATTATTCTTAAGCTCTACACCGAGATTACCGTAATCCCATGTATTTGCGAGTCCGCCGTATATCTCAGAACCGGGATAGATGAATCCCCTTCCCTTACACAGATTTACGATCTTTTCCATTGAATCAACCATTATCTTCATTCCTCCTTGATCCGTTGATCAGTATATGACAAAAGCCAGCTCTCCGTTTTCCGCAGTGCAGTGCGCAAGCTTCCCGTCATCCTCATCGACTGTTACATTGCCTCCGGTATAAAGTATCTTCCTGGGACATCTTACATCCATGCTCTCGGAAACGATGACCGCATGGCTTCCTCCTGCCTTCACAGCCCCGCTGTCAAAGCTCACCCCCTGTGACAAAAGGGAGTCTATAGTGTCCGCATAAAAAACCTGGTCATGAAAGGCAGCCAGATCCTCATCCGTCTTGAACTTAAGCCTTAACGTAGCCACATTATCATCAAGAGAAAAGCCCTCATACTCTACTCCTCCGTCCGATGCTTCCACTCTTTCTTTTATCTCGGCTTCGAGAGAAGCTTCATCATAGACCCCGGGATCGAACTCTTCTATTATTGTCTGCTTTATGCTTCCGTTCTTCTGTACGGCGACAGTGGAAACGTCCGCATCTGACACGATGTTGTCGCTCACCGAGGCGATTATCTTTGTGACGCCTATAAATAAAAGAGCGACAAGGACGACCAGACTGATCAGAAAGGTCAGTCTTGCCGCTATGACCCTGTTGCGGTTTTTTCTTTTTCTCTTCTTTTTTCTGCTCCTGTTATAGCTGCTTTTCGACTGCAATTCAAACACCCGTAGTCTTTATCATTCAGTATTATGCCGCCGGCCGTTCAGTCCGGCATCACATAATATATCCCAACTCCTTCATCACTTCAAGTGACCTGAAGCTCCCGCCTATATATTTCCGCCTGTATTCATCGGAGATAAAAGCAAGCTCTTTCAGCACATCATCTTTTACCTTAAATGAATAAAGTCCTCTTATATCCGCTTCTTCAATATGCTTCATGGCACTCACCGTCCCGGGCTTAAGGCTTCTTGCAGGCATCCCCGGGTAAACACCGTTCTCCATGACCATTTTAAGCTCATACACGGCCCTTACCAGTGCATTGTCAATACTGTCGGTATCAAGTGCCTGCAGGGATCTGTAAAGAAGCAGCAATACCTCCCTGCCGTCCATGTTTTCCTTCACCGACCAGTCGGCAAGATCCGCAAAATACGAAGCATAGCACATCCGCTCCATATCAAGTCTTATGCCTTCAAAGTAGTTTGATATATCGGCATCCGAGAGATTGTAGGCGCTTTTCCCGGCAAAAAGTCTGAATTCTCCGAAGGTGAACGGATCGGTCATCCCGATGAATCTCGAATTCTGCCGTCTTACCCCTCTGGCAAAGACAGTTATCTTACCTGCTTCCGAAGTCAGCAGGATAAGCCTTTTATCATATTCCAGATGATCGAAGCTTCCGAGCACCATCCCCGGAGTTACGATAAGATCGTTCACGTATATCCTAAGTCCTTCAGTATCATGGGATTCTGCCGCCAGTCACGTCTCACCTTAACGAAAAGCTTCAGATTGACCCTTGCCTGCAAAAGCTCCTCTATATCAAGCCTGCTTTCAGTTCCTATCTTCTTGAGCATCGATCCACCCCTGCCGATGATGATGCCCTTGTGCGAGTCCTTCTCGCAGATAATGTCAGCCTCTATATCTATGATACCGTCAGGCCTTTCCTTAAATGACATTACACTGACCGCAATCCCGTGCGGGATCTCGTCCCTGAGATTTCTTAATGTCTTTTCCCTTACTATCTCGGCCGCTATACTTCTTTCGGTCTCATCGGTAACGGTATCCTCATCATAAAGCATCGGCCCCTCCGGCAGAAGACTTATGAGGGTATCCGTAAGTTTATCGATATTTATCCCCTTCAGTGCCGATACCGCTACGGCTTCTCTTGCATCAAGCGCTCCGCTGTAAAGCCCGATCGCCTGTTCCACTGCGGCTTCTTCTGCCGTATCACATTTATTGACGGCCAGGACAACGGGTTTTCGCGCCTCCCTTATCCTCTCTATCATCTGCTGTTCGCCCCTGCCTATATAGTTTACGGGCTCGGCAACAAACAATACCGTATCCACATCCGAAACAGACTTATAAGCCACCCTGTCCATGTATTCGGAAAGCTTATTCCGCGCAAGATGCACACCGGGTGTATCCAGAAATACGATCTGCCCCCGGTCATTTGTGTATACTGTCTGAAGCCTGCGTCTCGTGGTCTGCGTTTTTTTGGAAGTGATCGCGATCTTCATGCCTATGAGGTGATTCATAAGCGTGGATTTCCCGACATTTGTGCGCCCGACAATTGCGACAATGCCGGAACGGAACATATCACCGTTCAAAGCAGATTATCGACCTTTCCGAAAATATCCCTGTTCTTGTCTATCTTTGATTCCGATCCTACGACAACAAGAGTATCATCGGACATTACAGCATCTATATAGGCTGCAAGCTGTCTTATCTTTGATCTGCTGCAGGACAGAACCTCATCCCTTTCTCTCTGGATGTCGTCATGATCCAGTCCGTACATATATGCCCCAAGGCTTCTCAGTCCTTCCGCTTTAGGGGTAAGCGGAGTATCCATATCAGATATCGTCCCGATGATGAATTTTGTCATATCGCGCTCCGATACATCAAAGCTTCTGATGTAATCGGCCGCCTTCCTGAACACATCTATCGAGTTTAAAAGATGGGGATCTCTGTATGTGGAAAAATATGCCTGTCCCGTTCTCAGGAAGGAGGCGCTGCAGCCGTATGCCCCGCCCAGTACCCTGATATTGTTCCAGAGATAATCATATCCCATTATGACTCTTAGAACCCTCAGCTCTCCTCTGTACGACAGTCCCTGCTTTGCATAGGATCCTGCCTTTGCCACAAACTGAACCTGGGAAGCGGTACGGAAACCCTCATTCATCTTCCTGAGATCAAAACGAAAATCGGTATTCTTTGACCGTCCGGATGAAAGCCTGCCGATAAATCCCGGTATCTCCGAGGAAAAGCTTTCAAGCATATCCTCAGATCCTGTGATGTCAAGCATAAGGTTGTCCTTATGAAGAATAATGGAAAGCGTTTCCTTAAGACCCTCCCTGAGAGACTCGGCCTTTGTCTCATAATTCTTTTCAAGATCCTCGATAAACCTGTAAAAATCTATGCCGTGTATCTTCTCTCCGTAATAATGGACATCCGAGATGTAAGACAGCGCCCTCGATGAAGCTGTGGCATTTCCGGCAGCAACAAGAGAAGTCTGGAGTCTTGAGCGTATCATGCGCAGGATCTCCCTGAGTCTCTTTTCATCCGAGAAATCCGTCGAAAACATTATCTCGTCCGCAAGTCTTATGAAATCAGGGATATTCCGGGCAAATACCTTTGTCCTGACCTCAAATTCCATATCAAAGTCGCCGCTGCTTTTCATATCCGGATAGGCAACGGGCGCAAAGAAAATGCCGCCTGTATTAAGATTGATCTCCGAACTCAGATCCTCGTATTTATGCAGTCCGGTGTCCACATTACCCAAAACCGAAGCCAGAAGACCGATATAAGGAACGAGTCTTTCCGGAACAGCCTGAAGTGAGAACATAAGTCCGATATAGGCGATCCCGTTTGTCTGTATATCATGATAGAGCAGCTTCACACCCGAAACCTTTCTGATCTCGTTTTTAAGAGGCAGCGCATTTTTATCAATATCCGATATCTCAAGGAGCGGCACGGTCTTCAGCTCTTCTTCGCTTGACGGCTCTTCCTGATAAGCCTTCAGCGCTTTGGTCTCCGTCACGATCTGCTGTATCTGACCGGCAGTAAGCGATGCCTTATATTTTTGAAGCTTCTTCGCAACAGCCTTCTCGCGCTTTGCCGTAAGTCCTTTTTCGGGCTTCAGCAATACAACCGATGAATGAGGATTGTCGATGAGATATTTCTCGATAAGTTCTTCAAAATATCTGCTCCCGGATTCGATCTCTTTTTTCAGAAATGCATATGTTGAATTCTGCTCGATATGCATGAACGGATCGTTTTCCTTGTATATCCAAGAATCAAGAGCCTGAAGGCCATACATAAGTCCCTTGGGATAATTCGCGAAATCAGCCTCCCTGTACCTGAACTCGTTAAGGTTTATACCTGCAAGCAGTGTCTTTTTATTAAGTCCGTTCTTTGCAAGCTCCGTCAGTGTCTTTCTTATCACACGTAAGAACTTATCCTTATCGGAAACATCCGCATATTTGGCGATGACCGCAAAGTACGGCTGAAGTATTCCGTTTTCATAGGAGCTTTCTATGTCCTGTCCTATCCTGGCATCAAGAAGCGCCTGTTTCAGGGGAGCCCCCGGGCTTTCCAGCAGCGCATACTGAAGAATGGAGAATGCCACATAAAGCTTCGGATCCAGATTGTCCTTTATCACACAATTGTATGAAAGAAAGGTATTGTGAAGAGTACTTTCCGAATCCGAGAACGCATAGGTCTTTTCAAAATCCACCGTCTTGGTGAAGGGATCCTGACGTACAAGAGAGGAATTTATCTTTTGCATTTTATAATGAGAAAGATATTCCCTGTCCAGCCAGGTAAGCCTCTCAGCCATATCGCAGTCACCATACAGATAAATATATGAGTTTGACGGATGATAGTATTTCCTGTGCATCTCAAGGAATCTCTCATAGGTAAGCTCGGGGATCTCCTCGGGGTCTCCTCCCGATTCCAGAGCATAGGCTGTGTCCGGATAGAGGGATGAAAGTATATAACGGTCAAGAACATCATCCGGAGTGGAATATGCCCCCTTCATCTCATTATAAACAACCCCGTTGTATTTCAGCTCATCCCGTTCGGATGCCAGCTCATAATGCCAGCCCTCCTGCTGGAATATCATTTTATTTTCATATATAGCCGGATGAAGCACGGCATCCATGTATACATCGGACAGGTTTGCAAAATCCTTGTCATTGGTACTCGCAACCGGAAACACCGTCTTATCGGGATAAGTCATGGCATTAAGGAACGTATTCAGCGAGCCCTTTGCCAGCTCGATAAAAGGATCCTTTGCCCGGTACTTTTTCGAACCGCAGAGGACAGTATGCTCAAGTATATGGGGAGTCCCGGTGGAATCCTCCGGGGGAGTCCTGAAAGCAATATAAAACACCTTGTTTTTATCGTCATTGGACACGACAAAAATCCTCGCCCCGCTCTTTATATGCTGAAGAAGATATCCCTTCGAGCCGAGATCCGGCATCTCCTTC
>CACZRA010000172.1 GCA_902783395.1 uncultured Lachnospiraceae bacterium | reverse complement strand
TCTGCAGCAGGCAGATTATAATGCTCAAAGCTGTCAATGCCGGTTAAGGTGAGATCATAGTAGAATACGAGATTCTCTTCCGTTCCAGGTATGATATTACCATCTTTGTCTTTCTCGCAATATTTGAAATAAGCCCTTATCATCCCATTAATATCATGCTCGGGATCCGGTATCTCTTTAATCTTGATGTAGGCTGCATTTTCTGACGTAGAGAAATAATAATCTACGTCACCACTTGCAAAGGTCGGGTTGTCGCCTGTATCTTTAGCAGTAAGATTAGCCGTCCACCCTTCGACATACTCCGGCATCTTGATTCCCACATAGTATCCGTCCGCCTGAGTGCCGTCAGCCTTGCTCGCCTTAAGCTCGCCCATACCGGTCAGAGTCGCGGGAACTATCCAATGATGACCTCCATCCTCTCTGGGATCGCCTATATTAACTTTAAAATTTGAATCTACTTTAGATTGAGCTGTCTTATTGACGTCGGTATAAAGATCTGCGGGATACACTGACTGTGATCTGCCGGGCTTTCCGGCCTCAGTGTAATTCTCGTCTTCGTCAGGATTTTCAGCTCCGGCCCCATCAGATTCGGGCCCTTTTTCCTGAAGTGCTTGTTCGACTACTTCGCCATCTGCGGACGCATCCTTGATATCCGCATTGTCGGAGTCGTCATCGGAAGAGGCTACAGTACCCCCCCATCAGTCTTTGCGTCCGCTGTTCCGGCTGTATCAGTCGTATTAACAGCAGCTTCGTCAACCACCTGCGTTTCATCGCCGTTGCTAACATCTAAGTTGTCAGCAAAAGCCGCAGCCGGCACGGAAGTCACTATCAATGCCGCTGCCAACAGCCCTGTCAGCATACGTCTGAAGTGTTTCCATGTGTTACTCATACGTTTTCTACCTCCTCTAAGTAAAAATAAATTGATGTACAAAAACACACTATCCCCCTTTCTAGGGATATGCTCATTGAGAATACCCCATATATTTCAATATGTCAAGGCAGTCTTTTCTCTCGCCAACGACCCCGGAAATGGCTCTGCAGCGCCCATTTCACGGCATCTTCCCCTGTTTGTTCTTTTTTATACACAATAAAAAAAAAAGAAATTTATGCAATCTGTATAATCTCCTATCTCGTTCTGATCCTTACTTTTTTACCTGAAAAAGCAATTCCGAGCTTCAATATATTTCTTATCCCGTCTTCCCGCATTTCTGCGTCATACCGCTTATCATCGATCTGATCAAGCGCTTCTGCCGAAAGATCGTCCAGCTTCTTATCACTCAGATCCCTGTCTGATTTCAGCTCCATAATTATCCCCGGATACTTCTTATCACGGGGGAACATGCTGATATCATATCTCCCGTCTCCTGACTCACGGTTCGACTTTATCCTGTACTGATTATCCATCATTGCGATCAGGCCCAGTACAAGACCGTGATAAAAGCCTTCAGTCCCTGAATCATAGAAACTGATGGATCTGTTCATGTACTCGGCGATCCCATTTTGAAGCTTTTTCAGGTCCAGTGCATACAGGCTCTCCGCGATCTTATTCGCTGTAGTCCTTTCGACCGCACCGATCTGCATCAGATGCGACAGTATCACGCTTTTATAGACCGCCGCAATCTCCCGGTTGGGAATGGATACCTGACATAGCCATGAGCCATCGTCCTGCAGCTCCTTCTTTGGTGTCTTCAAATATCCCGCCACCAGCAAAAGGCTGTATATATTCGCCGGATCCTCCGCCGGAGATCTGTACACCACATTCTGATCTATTCTTGCTACTACCTGTTCTCCCTGCAAAAGCGAATACAGCTTCTCCGTAATCTCCTCATTCGCCGTACGCAGCACATCCTCAAGGATTTCATTCTTGCCGGTATTAACCCAATAGGCCCCGGGCAGGCATCCTTTCGAAATGTAGTTGATCACAGACCACGGATTGTAAATTTCCTTATTTCCAAACAGATACCCGTCATACCAGGCTTTCAGCTCTTCTTCCTTGTCCTGCGCACCGTATGCTCCAAGCATCCCCCGGACTTCAGACTCCGTAAATCCAAAGAATTCATCATACTCTTCATCCATTACGGAATTCACTGACAGATTATTCAACCCACTGAAAATGCTCTCTTGTGCGATACGCAGGATTCCCGTAAGGAATCCGTAGGAAAGATTCCGGTTGTCTTTAAAACCTCCCGA
>CACZRA010000171.1 GCA_902783395.1 uncultured Lachnospiraceae bacterium | reverse complement strand
TGGCTTTTTCCGTCAGGTCTTAAATACTTTAACGTTCCGTCCTTTCTGACCTTTGTGAGCTGTCTGCAGAGCTTATGGGCAAGCGATATCGGATACGGCATGTATTCCTCGGTTTCATTAGTCGCATATCCGAACATCATCCCCTGATCACCCGCGCCTGTATCAAGATCATCTGAAAGACTGCCTTTTCTCGCTTCCAGAGCTTTATCAACTCCCATTGCAATATCGGCGGACTGCTCGTCTATAGCTACAAGGACTGCACAGGTGTTGCCGTCAAATCCGTATTCGGACTTAGTATAGCCGATCTCTTTTATCGTATCTCTCGCGATCTTCTGCATATCTATATATGCATTTGTTGTTATCTCACCCGTAATGAGCACAAATCCGGTGCAGCATGCGGTTTCACAGGCCACACGGCTCATCGGGTCAGCCTTCATGCATGCGTCAAGTATGGCGTCTGACACTGCATCACAGACCTTATCGGGATGTCCCTCCGTTACTGATTCAGATGTGAATAACCTTTTTTCCATTTTCCTGCTTCCTTTCTTTAAAAATTGAAAGATCCGCACGAGGCGGACCCGATCATCATAATCAAATCCTCTCATTGTTCGATCACTCGCTCAAGGTTGGCACCTTCCATCCGATACAATTCATCAGTGTCAGGGGGTTGCCGTGGCTTCACAGATCCTTTGCATCTCCACCACTCTGAATAAGAGAAAGTTCTTAAATTATGGAGTTTTGATTATTCCTGTAACGAATAGATGATATACTATCTCCCTTTGTTTTGCAATAGTTTATTTTTCAACAATAAATCCGTTTGACATCGCATAAAAAGGTTTTTATACTTAAGGAATCGCTGATAAATCAGAGATTTTAAGCACAAAGATATTTCACGGGAGTACTCTTTCATGCCGAGGATTCTGACTCAAAATTTAATACCGGGCATGGTTGTTGCCGAAGACGTTTACACCTACAATAACCAGCTGGTTCTCTTAAAAGATACGGAGCTTACGGATAAATCCATAACCAAGCTTGAATTTTATTCGATCCTCTCTGTAAGAATCCGTGAAGATACGGCTTCCGGAAGCTCCGAGGAAAAAATCCCTCAGGAAGAGATGTCCTACAGCCAGAGGATAAAGGCTTCTCAGGAATTCAAGGAGTTCAAGGCGGATTTTGAGGGAGCTGTCGATGATTTTAAGGGACAGGTCAACGGCCTGCTGACGGTATCCAAAGGCAGCAAGGTCAATACCGAGGGTCTGCTTAAAGATACAAATGATCTCCTCAGGAAGACCCCTTCGGGACTGCAGATTTTTGACATGCTTCATAATATGCGGATGTATGATGATCCTACATTTGCTCATTGCATGAACGTGGCTTTGATCTGCCATGTTTTCGGCCGTTGGCTTAACATGCCGGACAGAGATGTAGATACCCTTACTCTGGCAGGTCTTCTGCACGATGTCGGTAAGCTCAAGATACCGGAGCAGATACTCGGCAAGCCCGCCAAGCTTACCGATAACGAATACCAGATAATAAAGACCCATACCGTCGAAGGATATAACATATTGAAGGATTTTGATATGGATGAGCATATTAAAAATGCGGCTCTTATGCATCATGAGCGTTCCGACGGTTCGGGATATCCTTTAGGACTGACCTCTGAACGCATCGATGATTTTGCAAAGATCGTCTCTATCGCAGATGTATATGATGCAATGACTTCGGCACGTGTATACAGAGGCCCCCTTTGTCCTTTCAAGGTCATAAGCATATTTGAAAGTGAAGGTCTTCAGAAATACGATTCCAAGTATATTCTCACATTCCTGGAATACATTGTTAACAGCTATGTTAATAACCGGGTACTTCTTTCCAACGGACTCGAAGGAGATATTGTACTGATCAACAAGCTGGATCTTTCTCATCCTATGGTTCATTGCGGGAGTCACTACATAGACCTGTCGCATGAACACGGACTGTACGTGGAAGCGATCCTTTGATCTTATTTTAAAATAAATAAAGCTGCACATCCCGTGCAGCCATTTCCGTTTCTATACAACCCGGAACTTTGATTTTTTCATCTCCTGCTTTACATCATCGGTTTTTATTATATCACCGCCGATAGCCCTTATCTTACTGTCAAAATCTTCATATCCGCGTTCTATGAACCTGACATTATCTATAACCGTAGTGCCTTCGGCAGCCAGTCCCGCCAGCACAAGAGCCGCTCCGGCTCTAAGATCCGGCACCGAAAGATGCGCTCCGGTAAAGCTCTCTACTCCGTCTATTATCGCGGTATTCCCCTCGACCCGGATATTTGCCCCCATTCTTGTCAATTCGTCAACATACTTGAACCTGTTTTCAAATATGCTCTCCGTAATGGTACTGACTCCGCCCGCAAGAGCGAGTGCTACACCCGCCTGAGGCTGCATATCCGTAGGGTATCCCGGATAAGGCAGTGTCTTGATATGAGTGGGCTGAAGCTTCTCGGAAGCTGTCACCCTGACAGCATCATCAAATTCCTTTATACTGCATCCGATCTCCTCAAGCTTTGCTGAAATGGATTCCAAATGCTTGGGGATTACATTCTTTATCATGATATCTCCGCCCGTTATCGCCGCCGCATACATAAAGGTTCCCGCTTCTATCTGATCCGGGATAACGCTGTATGTGCATGCATGAAGCCTGGCGACTCCCTTTATGCGGATCACATCCGTACCTGCGCCCTTTATATTGGCGCCCATGCTGTTCAGGAAATTCGCTACATCAACGACATGGGGTTCCTTTGCGGCATTTTCGATGATCGTCTTTCCCTCCGCCATAACGGCTGCGAGCATGATATTTATAGTTGCACCTACAGTCACGACATCCATATAAATATGGGCAGCCGTTAATCTGTCAGCATTAGCCTTTACTATACCGCCGGAAATACTGACCGTCGCCCCAAGGGCCTTAAATCCCTTCACATGCTGGTCTATAGGCCTGCTTCCTATATCACATCCACCCGGAAGCGGTACCTCTGCATGACGGTACTTCCCCAAAAGAGCACCTACAAGATAGTATGAAGCCCTTATCTTTCTGATATTTCCCGTATCTATATTTACATTTTCTACCTGGGATCCGTTTACTTCTATGGTATGCCGGTCTAAACGCTTTATCCTTACACCTATGCCCTCCAGTGCTTCCATCATGACATTCGTATCCCTGACATCAGGGATATTCTCAATAGTAACTGTCTCATCAGTCATAATAGAAGCGGCTATAATGGCAAGGGCAGCGTTCTTGGCTCCCCCTATGACGACCTCCCCCCGTAAGGGTCTGCCGCCGTTTATTATATAATGATCCTTTTCTGATCTAGAACTCATCTTCTATAAAAACCCGAATGCTATCGCTACAAGTACAGCAACTCCTATAAAATTAACTATACTGAGTATCATTGTCACCGTGATCTTGGCCTTAAGGCCGGATGTACGGTTCAAAAGCTCTTCCTTAGCCTCCGCGATAACGGTCTCCAGCTCATTTACCTTTGCGAGCTCACCGATGGATCCCAGAGACTGTGCAAGATCCTCGGCCGTCTTTGCATTACCCGCAGTCACAGCCTTCGTTATCTTGCTGGCATTTTCCTCAACTATCGCCTGTACGTTTTTATATAGCTTTACATCTTCCTTATGGATCGCATCAGCTGACTTTGCGGCAACATCATTTGCGTTCTGCTCAAGCATCTGCGTAAGATATGCCTTCGATATCCCGTCATCTCTGGGACTCTCTGCCGGCTGTATATGCGCAGGCTCCTTCTGCTTTACATCCGCCTTCAGATCCTGTATCGCCTGGAGGACCTTATCTGAACTCGAATCTATCTTCTGGCTCTGTTCCCTGAATCCCTCATTAATGTCTCTCTGGACATTCTCAAGAGTCTCCCCCTGCCTGTCCGTTATCTTTTTCTGAGAGGAGATCACTGCTCTTCCGAGCTCTTCAAGATCTTTCCTTCCGACAGAAGGAGCTGCCGGCTGCCTTGAAGGCCTGCCATATCCGTAATCATCGGGCTCACCGTAATCCATACGTTCTCTTCTCGGTGCAGAATACCTTCCGCCCCTCATGTCGTCCATGGGCATATCATCGTCATAGCCGCGACCCTGTCCGTCCATCCTGTCTACTAATCTGTCCATGAAATTGTCCATACACATATCCTCCAAGCTATGTGAGGCGCGCCGCGCCCTGCCTATATATAGCGTACAAAAGGTGGTGTAATCCACGCACTAACGCTATATTGTATCACTATCATCTTCTAATATCAACATATAGCTTAAAGCTCAAAGATCCTCTTCGATAACCTGCATTTCAAGATAATCAAACCCCAGCTGTTCAATGAAACTGTCCTGATAAAAACGGCATTTTGCGTTTCTCTTAAAATCCCGGACATTCACATCGAGCCATATGGGAACGGAGAGATCCATCT
>CACZRA010000170.1 GCA_902783395.1 uncultured Lachnospiraceae bacterium | reverse complement strand
GTTTTTCTTTTCCGCTCTTATTTTCTGCCAGTTTTTCTTTTAATCTATCCAGGTTTTCAGGAGAATTCCAGTCGGGCATATTTTTTCTGTTTGACACACATTAATTTCCGGTAATTTTCACTGCCATATAAGTGTTCCTGCACTGCAAATCCCTTCGGGATCAGAGGATCTTTCCCCTTCACGGCAGTCTCCTTTTAGCAACCCTGCGGTTACTTTTTACTCCACTGCATACAGGATTTAAGAAAACCCTTTTTTTTTGTACCAAACCGCTTTTCCGAAGGCTATATCCGATTTAACTCCTTAGGCCGCCGGCCAGACGATCATCTGACCGGAAGCCCTTTCGATTTCAGAATGATATAATCCCCAGCTTTCACATTGATCTTTTCGTCAAGGTTTTCAAGATAGCTGTAGCTCTCGTCCGTTTCGTCCATATATATCCAGTTATCCTGTGAATAGATATATGTATCGCCGTCCTCTCCAAGCTGGGCATATATCATATATGTGCCGGGATAAAGTACCGCCGCGACTTCTCCCGTATCATTCTGCGGCCAGGTAATGAATTCCTCGCCTGTCTCATCATCAGCAATGTGGAAATAGATCTCATTATCCCTGCAATACTCTATATCGGGATAGGACAGGCGGACAATTCCCCGCCCTTCCGGAGCTTTTTCCGGTACTGTGGTATCCTTCATCCCGCATTTGTCTATGGCACTTAAAAGCGCACCTTCATACTTCTCATATCCCGCGAGCTCCATACACCATGGCAGCTTGGCGGCAAGCAGCGAAAAATCAGTATCAGGACTAAGCGCCATATCCGCCATGATCCAGAAACCGGCCTGATCTTCGAGACTCATCCCGCTGTTGTACAGCTGATAAGAGATCGAACTGACTATGCCTGAATTATGATGGACCTCACCGTGATCATTAAACTCTGGGTTATCCCAATAAACATTCGGATGGTAGTACTCATCCCAGACACGGTAGGAGTAGTCGTAAGGTTCACCATTTCCGAAGCATTCCTCAAACCAGGATATCTTCGAAGGCTTTGTGATGAGCACATCTATGATGTTGCCCATTATATCGCTTATGCTCTCGTTTAACGCGCCGGACTCGTTAAAATATTCTCCTACGTGATTGGCCTCCGAAACGATATGCGTAAACTCGTGGCCTACCAATGAATAATCAGCTTCATTAGGAAGTCTGGCAGAAAGATCTACTATCTCATATCCCAGCATATTACCCGCATAGGCCCCCATGCTGGGCGGCGGCTCCTCACCTGCCGTGCCGATATCAATGGCAAGAAGAGTCGGAGTGCCTCTGCCGTTAGGTGAATTCCAGCCCCTCTGTTTATAAAAATCATGGACCTTGATATAGAGGTCATAATAGATAAGGACATAATCCGAATAAGCTCCCTCTCCCGCAGGCAGTACATGGAAATCATCAATTGTATCCCAATCGTCGATAAAATCGTAGTCTACGCATATTATGCCTCTTTCCGCATCTGCGAGATATGTCTTTCCATCCTTTGGATCCTTTACTACAGGTACCGTTACCTCTCTTGACTTACCATTCTCATCGACGACCGTACCGGTCCAGCTTGAGGAAGTCTTTCCCGCAAAATAGTCTTCTTCCGGATACATGAAAGGATCAGTGACAAAGTCTTTTTCGTCATGGCCGTTTAGTAAAGAGCTTATCAGTCCCAGGACGTTCCCGTCAGCATCAACTGCAACCTTCGCTATGCAGTTATATACATCCTCGCCTTCATACACCTGCCTGATGGAATAAAAAGTAACATCTCCTATCGTTGTTTCAAAATCCGCCTCCAGCTCAACGTCTTCATTATCCGAAAGCATGGAGATATTCTGATAAAGAGCATTTATGGCATCATCGAAGTTATACACCTTGTCCCCGTAAAAATCCCCGCTGCAGAAGGAGACTTTGCCTTCGGGATTGTAGCATATTATCTGTCCTTCATCGGAAAGCGTCGAAACAAACTTATAATCTTCAGCATTCGTATCTGTGGCAGCCTCTGCGTGATCATCCGTACCACTATCCGCTTCTTCCTGCCCCTCCATATCATTATCCGCCTGAATATATGTATCAGTGGACTCTTCGTCCTTAAACCCACATGAGCATATGGTCACGGCGCATAATATCAGTCCGACTATAAAAACAGTTCTTTTTTTCATTGTTTTTTCTTTACCCTGATAAGAACCGGGCTGTACCCGAAGGGGTACAGCCCACAAAAAAGATCCTATATTCTGCAACACAAGGAAGATCAGTGATTACGAAGGAGATTAAGCTGATCCCAGGTAAGCTCCTGGGCGCTTGAGCCGTTAAGCATTGCACTGTCAATGGCGTCCTGCTTTCTGGCAAAACGGCACACGACGTCTCCTGTCAGGTCATCGATCATCTCATAAGGATAATCGGGATCATCACCGTTGCTAAAGATATATCCACCGTTTACATTCTTGAGCATATCCTTTGAGATCAGTTCACCCTCATTATAATTCTTTATTTCCCTTTTTCCGTCAGCCATTTTTACTACCTCCTTGGTATGAAATTGTTTTGTTATTACATTATACGAATGAAAAAAAAATATGGCAATTATTTCAAAAAAATAAATTTGCCGGCTGCTGTCAAGCGCACTGGCACTGCGCTTAATTGTCACAGCTGCCTCTTTGCCAGTTCGTAAAACATCCCCCCGGCTTCCATAAGCTCCTTGTAGGATCCTTCCTCTACTATCATCCCCTTATCCATCACGATGATCCGGTCACAGTTTTGCACTGTTGAAAGCCTGTGGGCGATAACAACCTTTGTAGCCTTAAACCTTTCAAGCGTTTCTACTACCTGAGCCTGGGTCACGTTATCCAGAGCCGAGGTCGCCTCATCCAGGAAGATGATCTTAGGTCTCGAAGCTATAGCCCTGGCTATAAGGATCCTCTGCTTCTGTCCGCCGGATATGGTCCCGGCTCCCTCGGAGATCACGGTATTAAGTCCCATGGGCATATTCTTTATATCTTCGTCGAGTCCTACAGCCTTGATAATGCTCTCTACCATAGGTACGCTCATCCCCGGTGACGTGATGGTTATATTCTCAAAAATGCTGCCCGAAATAAGTCCTCCCTGCTGCAGGACCACGCCGAATTTCTTTCTCAGCTCCTGCTTATCCAGGTCATCGATATCCATGCTGTCGTAGTACACCTTTCCGGTCCCGGGCTTTTCAAAGCCTAAAAGCACCTTAAGCAAAGTGGATTTTCCACAGCCTGACGCTCCTACTATCCCCACGTACTCCCCCGGGTTTATGTGGAGATTAATGTCTCTCAGGACAGGCTCTTCTTTCTCATCATACGCAAAGGTGACACCGTCAGCCTGTATCTCTCCTGAAATGTCCCCGGGTGTCCTGCTTCCTTCACTGCTTTCGGGAAGGGTCTCAAGTATAGGGCGGATATCTTCATAGAGGGGCTTGATATGATTGACTGAAAGAAAGTTCTGCGCGATGGTAATAAACGCCGAACTGAATGCTCCGAACGCTGACATAAAAGCCGCGAAAGAACCCACCGAAAGGTTTATCTGCCTTCTTATCATAAGATAATAAAAGACTAATGAGAACAGGATGGGGATGGATCCGGCTATAGCCGAGACGATCCTCCCTATATCACCTTTCTTTGTAAAGAGCTTCCGGCATTTGACAAGCTTCTCCACGTACTTTAAGAGTGCCCTGTCCTCCGCACCTGCGATCCTTATCTTTGATATCCCCGAAAGAAACTGGTATGTCGTGGACTGGCTCTCATATCCCGCTTTGATGAGCGCTCTTTCATATCTTATCTGTTTGATGCCCATAAATATGAAGAAGGCTATGAGCAGGGTCAGCAAAAACAAAGCCCAGACTGACATGATCGCCGAATAGCTGAACATCCTGAATAGATACAGTATCGAGAATAAGGCCGCCAGAACCGAAGTTATCATATTCTGGGCCAGAACATCAAAGATCTTTGTCACCCCCATGGCCCTCTGGCCTAAAGCAGCGGAATCATATTCCCTGTAAAAGCTCTCGGGCAGATTGAAGAGTCTTTGATATACCGCGCTCTGAACCGCATATTCCATGCTGTTCATCGACCTGAAGGATGCCAGGTTCTTTACCACCGAAAAGCATATATTTCCCATAGAACAGGCAAGCATCAGTATACCCACCTGAACAAGCCCGGCTGCATAGCCCATTGGGATAAATCTGTCATATAAAAGCTTATTCATAGTCGGGATGAGCAGGCCTGTCAGTGTTCCCAATAATGCCATCAAAAAGAGCCTTACTATGTCCGATCTGTATACATTTGCAAATCCGAACAAAAGCAGATCCTTAACGCTCATGGCCTTTGAAGGGAACGGCCTGTAGAAGCAGAATGCCCTGTCATCAAGGCTCATACCGATCTCATCCGTGAGCTTTACCGTCTCTTCCGTCACCGGATCATAGAGCTTATATCCGCAGGGACCGCACGGAATGGCCGCCACAGGGGCTCTGTCCTCTTTTCTGTATGCGAAGACCGCCCCGCAGTCTTTTTTCCACCACTTACCCTCCAGCCGGATCTCCCTTATGACAAAGTGTGAGACCCGTGCCACATCCGCTACCGTAAACCTCCTTCCGCAGCACTCCCTGATCGTTTCCGGGGATGCTATATCTATCTTTGTTTTCAGACATATCGCGGCCGCCGCATCATATACGGGATTTTTAGTATGTATCAGTTCCCCGATCCCGGCATAATTTTGTTTTGTATTATAATCAAGGATGACCCGAAGGCTCTTTTCCCTGGTGTTTCCCTTTTCCTTCTGGGTCGCGAAAATGTACCCTTTCTCCTTGACAGCCATCCTGTTGTAGTGCTCGATCAGACACTCTCCCACAAGATCGCCTATTGTCTTGCCCGGTTCCATGACAGGATTAGGAAGCATAAACTTCCTTGCGCACTCTATGTAAAGGCCGTCATCGGCTTTTCCCTCCTCCAACGAAAGCTCTGCTTCATCCAGCGCTGCAAATCCGATCTTCCAGCATCCTAAAAGCTCGGAATCATGGAAGAACCCCATGCACATTTCGCCTTCCGAAAGCCTGCCGAGCAGCATCCGCCTTCCGCTCTCTTCGCCGGTAAAGGGCACAAGATAAGCAAGAGCCGTCCCATGACATACCTTATAAGCATCCGTCATGCTCTTTGTATAATGAATTTCCCCGCCTTTTAATGAGATCTTTTCCATCTATATGTTCCTTATCAGCCTCTGGTAATGGCCCTCCACCTGTGACAGCTGCTCGTGAGACCCCCGCTGCACTATCTTACCCTGATCCATGACAAGGATCTCATCGCAATCCCTGATAGCTGATAATCTGTGGGCTACGATGATGCATGTGCATCCTCTTTCCTTAATGTTGTCTATGATCTTTTTTTCCGTAATGGGATCCAGTGCGCTGGTGGCCTCGTCCATGATCAGAATGGAAGGATTATTGACCAGTGCTCTCGCTATCTCAAGGCGCTGCCTCTGTCCGCCGGACAGATTGTCACCGCCCTCTGAGAGCCTGTAATCATAGGCCTCGGGCTTTGAAATGATATAGTCATGTATGCAGGCGTCCCTTGCGGCTCTCACCATGTCCTCTTCAAGTATATAGGGATTCCACATGGTAAGGTTGTCCCTGATGGTACCTGAAAATATGGTTATATCCTGGCTCACCGTCGAAATACTGGCAGAGATCACCTCGGGAGGTATTTTTTCTCTGGATACGCCGTCAAATAAAATCTCTCCGCTCCAGGGTCTGTACAGTCCCGAGCATATCTTGGAAACCGTGGACTTTCCGCTTCCGGAAGAACCAACAAATGCCACTGAGCTGCCGCTCTTCAAGTCAAAGCCAAAGTCTTCTATGAGAGGCGGGGACAAAATGATATATCCGAAAGAAATATCCTTTAACGTGACATTTCCCGTGAGTTTATCGGATATATCCTCAAACTGTCTCTCCTCAAACTTCGGATCTTCCTGATACTTCATGATATCATTGACTCTGGCCATATCAGCCCTTGTAGTCTGGATACTTGTGATAAAACCTGCCAGGGAGTTTATAGGGGCTGTGAAGGAATCCATAAGAGCCATGAATGCCACCAGCGTGCCTGCTGTCATATTGCCGTTAATAACATACAGGCCCCCTGCGATCAGGAGAATTGTCGAAAGGATCTGAGAGGAGACCTCCGGGATGGCATTGAGCGCCTCCTGCTTCATGCCCATCTCCTGCTCAACATTGATCCCCTTGGCGTAATTGCCCTGGATACGGCTCACAAAGGAGTCCTCTGTTCCCGAAGCCTTCAGAGTGCTTGTAAGACGAAGACCCGAGATCAGAAGTCCGTACAGTTTTCCCGACTCCTGCTGGGATCTCATGGAGATATCTGCCATGGCTCCTGCGGCAGCTTTTATCAGTATCAGATTGAGAACTACGTTTATCACGCCGATCATCGTCAGGACCGGCGAATAGGCTATCAGCAGGATCAGATAAAAGACCGCAATGATACAGTTCAGCACTGTCTCAGCCAATGTACCGGTAAGAAACATGGTGACATTGTTGTCATTGGAGACCCTCTGGGCAAGATCTCCGGCATATCTCTGGTCAAAAAAGCTTATCGGGAGCTTAAGCATGTGGGAAAAAAACTTATAGTTGCTGATGAGAGTCATCTTCTCGGTAAGCTTTTTCAGAAGGACCGATCTGTAGTATGTAAGTCCCAGCTTAAACAGAAAAGTAAAGAACATCGCTGCGAGAAGAGCCGTTATCCAGCTGTAGTTCCCTCCCAGCAGGATGTCATCAATGAATATGGATGAAAACGCCGGGATCACAAGCCCCGGGATCACCAGAAACAGTCCAAGCACAATAAGAGCCGATATGGCTCCGTACTGTCCTTTGAGCCTTTGCCTGGCAAAGCTTAAGAGTGTCTCTTTTTCATTACTCTTCTCAAAGCTGTCGGTCTTTTGTACGGCCAGCACCACTCCGGTAAAGCATTCGTCTATCTCCTTCTCCGTGAGCTTTCTCCTGCCCATTCCGGGATCGTTTATATAGCAGTATTTCCCTTTTCTGCCCTCCCAGACTACGAAGTGATTAAAATTCCAGTGAATGATACAGGGGACCGGCATCTTGAAAAGACCTTCAAGATCCTGTTTATAACCCTGTACTTCAAGGCCGAACTTCTCGGCTGCTATCGCGATGTTCTCCATGTTGCAGCCATCGCGGGAAACTCCGGTTTCTATACGGAGACGTTCCAGCGGCAGATATTTACCGTAGTACCCAAGCACCATGGCAAGACAGGCAGCTCCGCATTCAGTAGCCTCCATCTGAAATACAGTCGGTGTCTTTGCGTATGAACCGCTTCGCTGCATATCAGTTACCTGCCTGCTTTACGGTAAGGGTATCCTTAAGGGACGGGATCACCATAGTGATGGGGGCTTTGCTGTCAATCACAATGTCGCAGTTAACGGGGGTACCGTCAGCAAGCCGGACCGTTTTCCCCTTCCTGCTTGACCACCAGAAGCCGCTTTTTGTATTTTCATCAGTCTTAAGCTCTATATCCACGGCTACTACCGGACCATAGCCGGAAAAAAGCGATACAAGGGATTGATCTCCGAGCTGTTCGAGCATATCTTCCTGAGGAGTAACATAGTTCTCAACATATGTCACTTCTCCTGCCATATGTCCGTACTCCTGCCTGGCTGCCGTGGAGGGGTAAACCATTACCTGCATCCCCTCTTCTATCTTTCTGCCATCCGCGATAGGCACATAGCATGTTATCCAGTTTCCCGTCATATCTTCCGGATCCATAAAGATCCCATCCACAGAAAGTGTTATGGGCAGTCTTACCGCCACTGACCAGATTATCACGACAGAAATTATAAGACCTCCTCCTATCGCAGCGATCCAGAAAGAGGGAGATATGATCGTTATCATCTTGTCAAGCTGTTCCGGCGAAGACAGCCTGTCCATTGCGGATTTTCTATACAGTTCAGCCATCGATCCTCCTTTTTTTGTAAGCCGCTGCAAGCGGCCTGCCTGCTTGCCGCCGCACACCGAAGGTGTATTTCATCGGCGGCAATCCTTTGTCCCGTCCTGCTGTCCGAGATATCTTATGCACAGCATCGTGATATCATCCGACTGCTCGGCGCCGCCGGCGAAAGCCGCTACATCGGCACTGACCATATCGCATATAGCTCCCGCGATACCGTTCTTAGAATCCGGCTCGGGACAGCTGTCACCAAATGACAGGAGTTCCTTCAGTCTGTCCCCCGCCGTACCGTTTCTCGTCCTCATCCATAGCCTCTGTGACACCGTCGGTATAAAGATACAGGATATCGCCCTTTTGAAGCTGCAATGTCTGCTCATTATACCGTATTTCTTCCATTTCCGCCAACATGAGACCGGGCTTTAATATGACATACTCAGCCTTTGCATCATGTATAAGGATCGGCGGGTTATGTCCTGCATTGGCAACCCTGACCGCTCCCGTCTTAAGATCCAGATAACCAAGCCACGCCGTCACGAACATCTCGGCTTCGTTGCCCTCGCACAGCTTCTCATTTGCCTGCGTGAAAACCTCATCCGGCGAAAGTCCGCTCTCCGCAAGGCTTTTGATCACGGTCTTTGCGCTCATCATAAACATGGCCCCGGGAATGCTCTTGCCCGAAACGTCAGCTATAAGAAAGCCCAGTGTGTTTTCACCAAGCATATAAAAGTCGTAGAAATCCCCGCCAAAGACAGTCTTAAGCTCTTTTTCCCCGTATCTGCCTGCAAGCGACTTTCCGATCCCGGCTAACACCACAAGGCCTGAACATCAGGTACATGCTCCACAACCCCCAAAACACTGCATATACAGAGAAAAAAACCGTAAAGACCAACGTGTACAGTACAACAGGCAAAGAAACTTCAGCCTAATAAAGCCATATGATGGAACTGCCGAAAACGGCCGCTGTCATATCCGTAATGATAAGGGCAAAGAACAGCCTGTCCTCAGGTCTTCCGCGCCTGCGGTACAAAGAAGTATTAGCCAGCATTCCAGCAAGAATTAAAAGCGCTGCTCCGTTTGTAAAAAGAGTTGCCCTGGTTTCGTAAGTAACTTCCAGCATTTCCCGAGTGTCCTTTCATTATCTGACGGGTCTGTCCCGGTTCAATGACTTTATCTTATGATTTACCATACTTCGTATGTTTTTTATCATTCGTATCTCAGAGCGTCTATGGGATTCATCTTTGCCGCTTTATTTGCCGGGTAGTAGCCGAAGAATATACCGACCGCAGCAGAGAAGATAAGAGACATCAATATGCCATCAAACGGAAGATTAAATGCTATTTTCCCTGATCCGTCGGATGATGTGGACGCCATCATCCGGCTCATGGCGACTGTTCCCGCATAACCAAAGACGATCCCGAGGATTATCCCAAGGATGCCTCCGACCACACACAGGACTATGGCCTCCACTATGAACTGCAGCCTGATCGATGAGTTGGTGGCGCCGAGAGCCTTTCTCGTGCCTATCTCTCTCGTACGCTCCTGTATGGATACGAGCATGATGTTCATGACCCCGATACCGCCGACAAGAAGGGATATGGCGGCTATGACGGCAACTCCCATTGACATCATCTGCAGCTGCTGTCCGTACTGCTCTATCATGGCAGCATTACTGAAGGTCTTCGCCTTAAATTTATCATTATTTCGGTAATACCTTGTATTCACATATTCCTCTATGTCATTCATAAGTTCCTTGGAATCAACGCCTTCCTTAAATTCCAGCGCAACGCTTCCGAAAAGCGGCTTCTTATGCATTTCATAAAAAGAGGTGGTTATGGGGAGATAAAGCTGCGTAGTATCCGCATTACCGAAGGAATACTGCATATTATTTTCGTCAAAATGATATACTCCCACGACTGTGAAATGATGGAATTCTCCGTCCTTTATCACGGTGATCTCCTCACCGACCGCCTCCTCATAAGGGACCTTCAGTGCCGAGTCTACCGCTTTGTCTGATATGACCGCTACCTTTCTGCCTTCGTTCTGGTCTTTTTCGGTAAAACGTCTGCCGGCCAGCATCTTCAGCTTCTTTGACGCAAGACAGTCGTTGTTCTCCCCGTAAACCGAAAGCTTCGTTTCTTTGGCCTTTCTCTTCATGACCGCATTATCCAATGAGTTTTCAAGTCTCATCTCATCAAGTCTGTCAGAGAACTGATCCCAGATATCCTGAAGCTTATCCATGTCCAGCTTGTCCGCATCCTCAAGATCCGAATCACCCATGTCACCGAACATAAATGAATCCTCAGGCAGATCCGACTCTCCCCGCCTCTGTATCCCTATGGTTATCTCCGACGCTCCCCAGTCTGACATGGCGTTCATCTCGGACTGTGTGAGGGCGTCTCCTATGCTCATTATGGCTATGACTGAGGATATACCTATGATGATCCCCAGCATGGTAAGGAGGGATCTCATTTTGTTCGCGCGGAGCCCGTTTAGGGCAAGGAAGATATTTTCAAGAAACAGCATGTCCCGCCCCCTCCCTTTCCCCGATGATAAGCCCGTCGGACAGGGTAAGTATCCTCTGTGTCTCCTCCGCAAGCTCCGGCGAGTGCGTGATGAGCACCACAGTCTTCCCATGCTTTTCATTAAGCTCATGGAATATGTCCATGACAAGCCTCCCGGTCTTTGTATCAAGAGCTCCCGTAGGCTCGTCGGCAAGTATCATGGCAGGATCGTTGCCCATAGCTCTGGCTATCGCCACTCTCTGCTTCTGTCCTCCGGACAGCTCATCGGGATTGTGCTCAAGCCTGCCTCCCATGCCTACCATTTCCATGAGCTCCCTGGCCCTTTTGATCCTCGTTCTTCTGTTTACTCCCGCATACAGCATGGGAAGCTCCACATTCTTCAATGCGGATTGTCTGGATATAAGATTGTATGTCTGGAATACAAAACCGATCTTCTGGTTCCTGATCGCCGAAAGCTCCGAATCATCTGACTTGGCTACATCCACTCCGTCAAGGTAATAGTCGCCTTCGGTAGGCTTGTCGAGGACTCCGAGGATATTCATGAGCGTAGACTTCCCCGAACCGGACGCTCCGACTATCGCAACGAATTCGCCCGGATATACCTTTATATCTATGCCGTGCAGTATCTCAAGCTCATTAGGCTGTCCGATATAGTATCTTTTATAGATACCGCGGGCATCTATGATAGGGGTGTCCGAGTGTCTCATCAGATCCCCCCTGCTCCGGCACTCACACCCTCCGAGGTATCCTCAGTCTCCTGGTAGCCTGAAGCGTCATCCGCATCGGAGACGGTCTTCATAGCCGCGTCATCGGATGATCCGGCGCTGTCATCTCCGTCCGGCACCTTGACCCTGTCATTCTCTTTTATCTCATCGGATATTATCTCGATATAATAATCCGTCTCAAGTCCCGTCTGAACTATGACTTTTCTGGTTTTAACCTTATCCTCCGCTTCGGGCATGACAAAGAGATTTTTAATGACAGAAAGAAACGAGGTATTTTTCTCCTCATTATCGGATTGCGCTTCCTCAGTCTCTACATATACACATTTATAGCCGAATTCATCCTCTGTTATGCAGTCATAAGGAACGGCAAGCACCTGATCCCTTTTATTTACTACCAGTGATGTCTCGGCCGTCATGCCAAGGCGGAGCCTCGGATCCCTTTTCATGAGAGTGATCTCCACCGGATAAGTCACCTTTGTCGAGTCATCGCTCTTGCTGTCTGAATTTGATGTACCGCTCTGCGCAGCTACCGTAACCGCCTTGGAAGGAACAGGGGAGACGAATTTCACGGTTCCCTCAAGCAACTCGTCCCCGGTAGCTTCTGTCTTTATCAGAGCTCTCATGCCCTGGATCACTTTGCTTATATTGTACTGGTCTACGTTCCCCTTCACGGTATATCCGCTGTCATCCTGTATCACGCATACGTCGGTCTTTGTCTTTTCAGCAAACTCATCTCCCCTGTGTACATTGAGTGCTGTAACCATACCGGATATCGGGGCCCTTACCACACTGTCTTCAAGCTCACGCTCGTATTCGGACATGGCTTTTTCGTTATCCTGATTGGCTATGGAAGCATCGAGACTCGCCACGTATTCGGAGCTCTGTTTGCTCTGTACCGTCACCCCGTCGTTTAAGAGATCCCTCGGATACTTTTTATCGGCGTCTTCGATCTTCTGTCTTGCGCTCTCAACGGACGCATCCTTGGTCCTGACATCTGCTTCCGCTGTCTCAACCGCTTTCTTTGCGTTGTTGTAGGCTGTTTCCGCCGAGGTATATATATCGGAGTAGTATTTATAATTTGTTTTTATTTTCTGCTGTTCTTCGTTTCCGGAAACCGACCCGGTCCTCACATCTTCGGGAAGCTTATTGTACTCCGACTCCCATTTTTCATAGTCGCTTTTCGCGTCATGGTACTCGTCTCTTCTCTTATCCTTAGTCTTTACCGCATCGGAATAATCGCTGCAGGCAACGTTATACTCGACTAATGCCCTGTTGTAGCTGTCATGGTTTCTCTCTATCGAGGTCAGGTTGTCCTGCCCGTCATATGCCCAGGTGGTACCCGCCTTATCCACTTCGACATGGGCATCATTCACTGTTGCCTGATTTTTCGCGGAGGTAACGTTTATCTTCTTCTGCAGACGTGCGATGTTTTCCGAGACATTGCTGGTATCAAACGTGCAGATCACGTCCCCCTCCTGCACATAATCACCGACCTCATAGTAAACATCCAGTACTTTAGTATTTGATACCAGAGTAGACACCGTCCTCTTGTCATCGGCCTCTACCGTAGCTGTGACGGCTATGGAATTGCTGATATCGCGGCGCTCGACATCCCTGAATTCCGGCTTGGGCATGCCCGCGATCTCACTGGCGGCCTTTTGAACGGAATATATCCTGGATATGATCAAAAATAATACAAAAAGAACGGAAAGCACCAATATTGTCTTTCCATGTTTTCTTATAAAGCCTTTCTTTCTTGCCTTGGGAGCGTCCGGTACACTGCGGCTCTTTTTCGGCTTTTCATCCTCTTCTTCGGATGTCTCCGCTTCGGGAATCTCTATCTCGTTTTCTGTTTCAGTCTCTTTATCTGCGGCTGTCTGCACGGTATCTACAGTTTTACTGTTCTCATCATTCTGTGTTTCAGTACTCATATGACTGCTATTCCCCGTTGACTTTCATACAAAACCATCTTTGATATACTACCCTATTTTGTGAGATATAGCTACTGCTTTTTTGCCCCCGATCTGCAAAAAGAGCCGTCCGGAAACGGACGGCTCAAACATCTTACTGTCAGTAAAAAAACGGATCAGAACTCTACAGTCTCAGGCTCTGCCGTAAAAGAGCTGAAGGTAGCTTTGGCATCCTTCAGATAGAACATCTGCATATTGCCGTCATCCGGATCATAGAGCGGCTTAAGGGAAGGCATCTTTTCAAGCATCTCCACCCTGACATCGCGGTCATCGTCCTCAACGAGCTCTCCTGCGACCCTGAGCCATGAATCGCCCATACATGCGCATATCTCCACGGAAGGATTTGCGCTGATCTGTTTTGAAACATCCTTATTCTTCCCGGTCTGGATATAAAGCTTCCCGTCACGAAGAAGTATTGTCCCGAAGGGCCTTACTCTGGGCTTGTCTCCGTCCACAGTTGCGAGATAATAGGTTGTCGCGTCTTTAAGGAAATAGTAGACCTTCTCTATGCCCTGCGCCTCTTCACGCTTCTCAATCTCTTTGAGCATGGCCTCGGCGTTCGCTTTGAGATAGGCATTAAGATCGGCAAGTGAAATGCCGAGCTCCCTGTTCATGAAATCCTCAGCTACCAGGAGATTTGCGATCTTCACCCCGAGATTAACGAATCCGAGCTCAACCTCTCCGCCGAATGCTATGGCAGAGATTTCTTCGGATCCGTCCTCTATGATATATACGGTATCGGGAATTCCGTTCCCGTCAAAATCATGCAGATAAAGATTGAATTCGCCGTTGCCTGTAAGATCGATTGCTATCGTGTCGATCTTCCTTCCGGCTTTTTCACTGGCAAATGCAACATCTGCCATGCCGTCACCGTCAAGATCGAGAGTGATCTCTCTCCATCCGCTTCGTACAAGCATCTTGCTCAGCTCGGGATCATTCTTGATGCGTTTCTTGGCTTCCCTGATACTTATCTGTCTTACTTCCATTATTAAAACCTCCTTTGGGTGTGAGGCGCTTTGGCGCCCGGTTAAATAATACCAATGTCTATTTTTTACGTGAAAGCTGTTTTATGGAATAAATCCCCAACGCTATCGAAAACAGGAATCCGACCACTGACATCAGAGGCATCCCGGTCTCCGTCTGGGGTCCCAGGTCTGTCATACAGAGCATGCAGGATCCGAAAAATATCACGCAGGAGAAGATGGCAAGGATAATATTCCTGACGAGATCCGCTATTGATGTCATAAGGGAATCATAACCCATAAGCTCAAGATTTATCTTTGTATTGCCCTTAACAATGTCCTTAAGCGCATCGGCGATAAGAGTGGGGATCCTTGCTGCCTTTTTCCCCATGGAAAGCACGTCCTGCCCCATTTCGATAAGGCTCTGCTTCATATCGAAGTTTTTCTTTGCCCTTTCCATGAATTTTCCGGACAGAAGTTCAAAGAGATTGAGTGCCGGGCACAGCTCCTCTATCACACCCTCTATCATGATAAGAGAACGTACCAGCATCGTGAATTCGGAAGGAAGTGTGATATAGTTTGCCGATGCGAGATCCGAAAAGGCTGTGAACATCTCATCCACGTTAACATCCGCTATACTTGTTCCTGTCATGAATCTGTTCATGAAGGCTTCTACATCCTTCATGAGCTTATTGCTGTCGGTCTTCTCCGACGCAGTACCCATGGACATGGCAGCAGTAACGATATCTTCGGCATCGCCCTGTATCACTCCGAGGACTATCTTTGAGATCATATCGATCTGAGCCTCTCCGATCCTGCCTATCATTCCGAAGTCAATCCAGTAGGGGATGCCTCCGGCAAACATGATATTTCCCTGATGCGGATCCGCATGGAACAAACCGGCATCAAGAACCTGATGCACATAGTTATTGACAATACGGGCTCCGACATCCTCTACGTTGTATCCTTCACTCTCGATGCGTTCCTTGTCTGATATGGAATATCCGTCCACATACGTCATGGTAAGGATCCTGTCAGTTGACAGCTCATCGATGATCCTCGGGCAGGATATCTGTTCCTCATCTTCGATGCACTTCTCCCTGAATTCCCTTGTATTATCTGCTTCTACAGTGAAATCAAGTTCTTCCTTTGTAACCTTCTCAAATTCCTCGATGACAGAAACAAGATCTACCATATTGGAGCCGTCGCCTCCGTCAGAGACAACATTTACTATGCCGCCGAGCTTCTTCAGAAGCTCGAAATCCTCATACATCATTTCAGCGATGAGGGGACGCTGAACCTTGGTCACTACCTTTGTACCGTCCTTAAGCACCCCGTAATGTGCCTGCGCTATGGATGCGGAGCCTATGGGCTCGTCCTTAAACTCGCTGAATATCTCATCTATTTTCTTCCCGGTCTGATCCTCTATAACGGCCTTCGCTACCTCGGGATCCAGAGGCTGCACCCTCTGACGAAGCGTCACGAGCTCCGCACAGTAGCTCTCCGGCAGAAGATCCGTCCGGCTTGAGATTATCTGTCCTATCTTTACATAGGTGGGACCCAGGTCCTCAAGAGTAGTCCTCAGCTCGACTGGAGTCAGTCCTCCGGCGTAGAAATTATGCCTGGCGAAGATGCTCATTATTTCAGCACCCCTGGTCTTCTTCTGGACCTTCATCATGGTGATCTCTTTTGAAAGAAGCTGCCTGAGCTTATCACTTATCTCCCTTACGGGCTTCTCCGCTGCAGCCTTTTCCTCTGCCGGCCTGCTGTCCGCACCATTTCCAAGCTGTGTCTTTATTATCTCCTTAAGCTGACTCTCCTGGACAGCTCCTATATTATTATTATTACTATCGCTCATTTTGCACCTCCTTTTCCTCAGTCCTTCCTGATCGGCCACACCCATATCAGGCGCAGAGCGCTGAGGATGGAAGAAAGAACCACTACTACGCCTATCACCTGCTTGAAGGAGTCAGGTTCATCCCACCAGGGATTGAGGAATATGACCAGTCCTGAGGCTATCATAAGGACATACAGGGGTATCAGCACCCACCAGCCCTCACGCTGTGAACGCCTGGCATATACCCATGAATGAAATATCCCGTTAAGACCCTCGAGGATAAGTATAACTCCAAACAGGGCTCCCATGATGAAGATAACGTCATCATGAAATAACAGCACCGCGATACCAGCAATACCGAGGGCAAGCGCACATGTAAGGAATATGAAATTGATCAGTGATTTATTGCTGTTTAAGAAATCAAAGACCATACCTATGGAAATGATTATCATAACAGATCCTGCTCCTTCTATAAGGGGAGTAAGATACCCCTGCGGAAGCATCAACAGGACGATCCCGAAAGACATAAGTACTATCGAGGTCATGATAGCATTTCGCCGCAAACTGTTCAGACCTTCAAAAATCATTTTTTATCCTCCATCATTTTAAGGTGCTCCGGCACCCTGTCTTCCCGCCGCCGTACCGCAAAACAATATGTATCCGGCTGTACGGCACTATCTAATAAATTATAATTACTTTGATTCCTTTATGCAATGATGATTCGGAAAAACAGTAACCGCTCTAATCCTCATCTGTCATGATATTGCCCTCACATCAGGCTGAGGGTATAATTATCAGAAAAGTTGCCGTAAAGGAGAAAATAAAAAAAATGTCGGATTACAAGCTGCTGACAAGACTTTATTTCAGGCTTCTTCCGTATCAGGTGCTGCTGCTCGTCATTAATGCGGCAAACTGTATTGTGGACAGCCTGTATGCCAGTAACTTCATCGGAAAGACGGCGATGAGCGCCATAGGCTTCTATTCGCCTCTTAATCATTTTCTTTTTTCGGTGAGCATAATGCTGGTCAGCGGTTCCCAGCTGCTCGTAGGAAAAGCTCTCGGACAGATAAATAAAGAAGCAGCCAGGCGGTATTTTTCTGTTGATATCTGTCTTTCCATCGGTATATCCGTATTAACTGCACTGCTGCTCATCCTTGCCGCAGCATCAGGGGTATTCGGTATTTTTGTAAAGGATCCCGTGGAATTATCGGCTCTTAACAGATACATATACGGACAGTCGGCAGGTATACCCGCACTTGTCCTCGGCCAGCAGTTTTTTGCCTTTCTGTCAATGGAAAACCAGACAAAGCGTACGATGATCGCGAGCTTCTGCTGTATCATTTCCAACACACTGATGAACTATATCTTTGTAGTCGTGCTCAAAATGGGCACTTTGGGACTGGGACTCGGCTCGTCAAGCGGACTCTGGACTTTCTGTCTGGTCATGGCAGTGTATTATTTCTCCGGAAGATCCGATTTTGTATTTTCCCCGAAGTTATTCTCCTGGAAGGATTCTTTTGAGATAATGAAGCTCGGCTATCCGGGTGCGATCTCACGGTTTGTCGAAATGTTCCGAAGCTTTATCATAAATATCCTCATCATCCAATATGTAGGAAGCGTCGGCCTCTCCGCATTTGCCGCCGTCAATGCAGTCATGGCCGTATTCTGGCCCATCCCCTTCGGCATGATGGCCGTAACGCGGATGCTTGTTTCCATCAGCCTGGGCGAGGAGGACCGGAAATCCCTGGTGGACATTATGAAGATCGTGATGACCCGGGGGCTGGCCG
>CACZRA010000169.1 GCA_902783395.1 uncultured Lachnospiraceae bacterium | reverse complement strand
GGCGGTGAATGATAAGGAAGGACATGAAGCAGGGGATGCGATGATAAAAAAAGTGGCATCCGCACTTTCGGAAGTGTTCGGCCGCGATAACGTCTATCGACTGGGTGGCGATGAATTCGCCGTGTACACTTATGAAGATTACAGGCAGACGTTCGAGAGCAAGATCGACAAAGTAAGGGATATTGTTGAACAGCAGGGTATTCATGTGGCTATGGGCGGATCGTTCGCTCAATTTGGAGACAAGGATTATAATTCGCGTAAGATGCAGGCGGATCAGAGAATGTATGATGAAAAACGGAGATTCTATCGCGATGCCAATGACAGACGCGGACGACAGGGTCTGTAGATTGAATCCTTATATGAGAGGTTTTAATCATCAGGGTGTCGTGAAATCATCCTTCCCGCAGAAGAACAGGTAAAATACCGGCAGGATAATCATCCGTCCGGTCTACCCCGTTTTTTACAGCAATATCTACTGCTGCCTGAGTGGTGGCGGCATTATTTATACTGTTATATACGCTTCCGAACTATTTTTTTAAGCCCCTGCCATATTTCAGGCAAGGGCTCCGTAGATGTTTATAGTATTTGACCAGGCGACCGACATGTCGATCGGTGTGTTCGGGCAAAGCAAAAGCTCAATCTTCTTCCTGCCTTTATTTCCATAGTCTACCTCACACCGTCATCTTCCATACCGTACCTGACGGCTCATAATATAACCGGATCATCTTATACCTGCCGAATGCCTGTACCTGGCACTCGTATATGAAGGTCTGATCAGTGACATACATCCCGTCCGGCATTGTCCTGCATCCTTTATGGGACAGGTCTTCGTAATTCTTTATCGTATATGTCTGCGTCGCTCCGTCCTCATCAACGAGCCGTACCCTCATCGGGATCATGCTTCCGTTTTTATTATGCTGGCATATCACGTCCACCAGCTGTGAGTCATGTCCTCTCTTCATCATAGCCGTACACCCCTTTTTATAGTGTACATCCTATTATAGAACATTTGTTCGAGTATGTAAAGAGGGTTGAGCAGGATATTGTTTTCCATACATGAAAACTAACACATCCTTACTGTTTACTTACAAGCCAGGCTTCCGCTCTGACACGCGCATTTTCACGGATGTTCAGGTAGAAAAATGTATAGTCGCATCCGTGATAGCTTGCCGGACCGAAAACAGGCTCGAGATTTTTGCATCCCGGAAGCGCCGTGATCGCGCATTTTTCAAGCCGCTTCTCTGTGACCATTACGGTTCCGCGCTCGAGGTCGATAACGGCATCGGCATTTACAGGCAGTTTCCTAAGCCCGGAAAACAGCAATCGGGGCATGAAGGATCCGAGATTCAGATCTGCTGATGCCGGTGTTTCATCTGTACGCCAGTTCAGCGGATTAATGGAAATAGCTCCCGGTGAGACTACAAGGGAGGCATGCCCTTTGTTTGCGGGTCCTTCCGTATTCCATGAAACCACAACCCCAAGGTCATCCGCGGCCTGTGCTGCCTTTATATGGGGATTGTCCTGAAGATACTGTTTCGTCAGGGAATCACCTAACGGGTAGGCAGCGATCATGTTTGCATAGTAGTCGGGATGCTCTTTCATGTATTCTGAAAGGACTATATAGGTAAGCCTTGATCCCTGTGAATGCCCTGCTATGAAGTATGGCCGTCCCTGATTCAGTTTCTCAAAATAATAATCAAGAGCGGCATAGACATCTGTCCTGGGTTCGGCCCATTCAGCCTTATCTACTTCCTCAAAGCTCATTTGATTAAGCCTAACACCGTTTACCTGCCTCCAGAACGGCGTAAATATGTTGGCAACAGGCTCAAAGGCTGTAGCCTCCTGAGAGAAAATGCGCTTGGCTCCTTTTCTCATGCTCTTGTTGTCTATCGTGCAGATCACATCCACTTTATTATCATTACAGGATGTCGGGTAAAGAAAGATCAGATCTACGCGCTTGTCCGGGTTATCCGGCAAAGTAAGCCAGTTTTCTTTCTTTGAGTAATCAGTTGGGGTTCCTATTAATTCTTTCATAAACATGCTCCTACCTCATTACAGTATGATAGACTTTATGACATGCGGGCACTGCTTCTTCAATTGGGAAAATAGGATATACATGATTCATCCCGTCTCCCACGATCAGCTCATTTGACACATCCTTATCCAGCATACCAAAGAACTTAGTCACGTCAGGGTAAAATACCTCATCTGTTCCGACAAATACCGTTACATTATGGATACCCTTAAGATCCCCGTAGACCGGACTGACCTTTGGATCATGAATATCCAGGTCGGCCGCCCAATGCTTTGCGACTGCCGCTAATGATTCCGAATAAAGGAAAGGATCCCTTTCCTGGTATTCCCTGATGTCCTCATTTTCCATGGAAACGTCCACCCACGGAGAAAAGAGGATGAGCTCATCAGGAAGCCTGATGCCTTCTGTCTTGCAATACTCTGCCAGCGCCAGAGAAAATCCACCTCCTGCCGAATCGCCCATCAGTATGATCTTTTTCTCCGGATTCTTTTCACAGTATTCCTTATATAGAGGAACAATAAGATCATACGCCTCTTTATACGTAGCAAATGGGATCAGGCGGTAGGCCGGAGCGATCACCAGCGCGTTTGTTTCCTTTACAAGGGATTCGATGAACTGCCAGTGCGGCTGGACAAAATCATGCCGGTATGCTCCGCCGTGGATGTAAAAAACCGTATAGCGTGACACACTCTTCTCATTAATATAAAAGATCCTTCCGTTTTCATTGTCTTCGAATCTTGTCGAAATATTAGTCGGAGGGACAGTCTGTTTTTCTCCCTCCTGTAAACTTTCGGCTATCTGATCCTCCGTTTCCTGCGTTGTCTGCTTAGGCCATAATTTAAGCAAATTAGACATAACCGTTGCGCTGATACTCTTACTCATAAGTCATCCTCCTTTAAGCAGAACCTCAAATATTTCCATGCCAATAATTTTACACTATCACAACATTGTGCCACAAGTATAGACATACCGGTTGGTTATCTTGCAAGTGATCGATTACAGTTATTTATTCTTCTCCATACGTATCAGATGCTCCTCGATTTCTATTCTGTTTGCCCGAAGTCCGTATTCATCATTTTCCAAAGTCTCAACTATTTTGCGCCCAATACCTTTTCCTTGATAATCAGGCAGAACAAATGAGGAAGCCTGATATTATTTAGGCCTTACTCCCTGAGAGTAGCGATCGCAGCAAATATATGCTACTATGCTGCAAAACAGTACGTATCAGATCACAAATAAGGACTATGGTCCGGTAAAGATATACAAGCGAACGAAATACTGATGACGGGATTATAATAGAGAAAGGCGGAAAATGAAAAAAACAGGAAATATGAAGAAATATTCCGGATTTAGGATTATGCTGGCCGTTATAGTTATGTGCCTGCTGACGGCATGCGGCAGATCTGATTCACCCCAAGACAAAAAGGCATCAGCTCCCGAGCCCGAATATACAGATTTCTCCGACCTTAGCGGCAGGATAGTTTCAATGCTTACCGGCGCACCCTTTGAAGAGCTGGTCTTAAGCAAGGCACCGGACGTTGGGGAGTTTACCTTTTTCAGTAGCATGCCGGATATGATCCTGGCGCTGAAATCCGGAAAAACAGATGCGGTATTAAACAATAATGCCATTGCCACACTGGCTGTCAATCGAAATCCCGATCTCATACTCTTCCCCCAGAGCCTGCAGGACGGAGTCTTCGGCTTCGCCTTTGCCAAAGACTCTCCGGAGCGGGAGAAGTGGCAGGCCGCCTATGACTCTATCCCCGAGAAAAAGAAGCAGGCCCTGTGGGACAAGTGGACCGGCTCGGATGAGAGTGCCAAAACCCTGCCCGCTCAGGACTGGCCTGGAAAAAACGGTACCGTGCAGGCTGCGGTATGCGACACACTGGAGCCTATGAGCTATGCCGGGGAGGGAGGAGAGCTGAAGGGATTTGATGTAGAGATGATCCTTATGATGGCTAAGGAAATGGACGTGCATGTGGAGTTTACCGGCATGGAGTTCTCCGCGATACTTTCCTATGTGCAGTCAGGAAAAGCTCTTATGGGAGCAGGCTCCATCATCGTTACCGATGAGCGGAAGCAGGCTGTGGATTTCGTGGAATATTACCCGGCTTCCTTTGTGTTGATCGTTCGAACAAAAAATTCCGATAGCCTGACTTCAGAGGGTATCAGCTTCCTTGAATCCGTGAAAAGCAGCTTTGAGAAGACCTTTATCCACGAAGATCGATATAAGCTATTCCTTCAGGGCATATGTACCACGCTGCTTATCACGGTGCTGTCCATTATTTTAGGTACGGCTCTTGGTTTCGGAGTATTTATGCTGTGCCGGAACGGGAACCCTGCCGCTAATACTCTCACACGCTTTCTTGTATGGCTTATAGAGGGCCTGCCAATAGTGGTGCTGCTGATGATACTGTACTATATCATATTCGCGAAAGTTTCTATTTCCGGCACTTTAGTATCGGTTATCGCTTTTACACTGGTATTTGGCGCGCAGGTGTACGCCATGGTAAAGGGCGGCGTGGCCACTGTGGACAGGGGTCAGACAGAGGCGGCATATTCCCTTGGGTACACGGACCGGAAGGCTTTCTTCCGGGTGGTACTGCCCCAGGCTCTGCCGCATATCATGCCATCCTATAAGGGGCAGATCAAAGCCCTGATTAAAGCCACGGCAATTGTGGGCTATGTGGCTGTACAGGATCTGACAAAAATGGGAGATTTGATCCGAAGCCGCACCTACGAAGCTTTTTTTCCTTTGATCGCTGTTGCTGTTATCTACTTCATCCTGACTGCTATTCTGATGTTTATTCTGAACAGGCTGGAGCTTAGAATCAACACGAGAAAAATATCGGCTGAGGGGGGAACAACAGATGATTGAGATCATGCATTTAGAAAAGAAATATGATAATGTCGTGCCCCTTAAAGACGTGAATACTTTGATCCGGGACGGAGACGTGATCTCTGTGATTGGTCCCTCCGGCACTGGGAAATCCACCCTGCTTCGCTGCATCAATATGCTGGAGCGCCCCACAGGCGGAAAGATACTCGTGGATGGAATTGACATCACCGATCCACAGTACGATGTGACTCAGATACGGCGCAGAATGGGCATGGTATTTCAGTCCTTCAACCTGTTTGGCCATCTTACGGTCATAGAAAACCTGATGATGGCTCCAATGGATATCCTGAAGAAATCTAAAGAGGAGGCCTACGAAACAGGCATCGCCCTGCTCAAGCGTGTGGGTCTTGCAGACCGGGAGCACCAATATCCTGATATGCTTTCAGGCGGACAGAAGCAGCGGGTGGCCATCGCCCGTACTTTAGCAATGGATCCGGATGTAATCCTGCTGGACGAGCCCACCAGCGCCCTTGACCCTGCTATGGTGGGTGAGGTGCAGGCAGTGATCCGTGACATGGCCGGGATGGGAAAGACCCTGATGATCGTGACTCACGAAATGAACTTTGCCCGGGCGATATGCAACAGGGTGTTCTATCTGGATCAGGGTGGGATTTACGAAGAAGGCACACCGGAAGAAATCTTCGATGATCCGCAAAAAGATCTGACCCGGCGGTTTATTCAAAAGCTTAAAGTGATGGAGCTTATTATCGACAGTCAGGACTATGATTTTATCGGAGCAGGAAGCGAGATCGATCAGTATTGCCTTCGCAACGATATCCCACCTAAAGTTAGATACCGGATCAGACTGACATTTGAAGAGCTGGCTCAGCAGATGCTTTTTCCTGTGCTGGGCCGGACAAATATCATGGTGACGGTGGAGTATTCCGAGGCGAAAGAGCAGGCCATTATCAGCGCCAGCTACGGAGGAGGCCGCTTCGATCCGGCGGAAGGAGAAAACCATCTTTCCTACACGCTATTAAAGGGATCTGTACAGGAGCTCTCTTATTCTTTCAACGAGGAAGCAGAGCTGTCAAACACTATCCGCGTGGTTATACAGGAAAAACCGGTCAGGGGGGACGGTTCTTATCCTCCATTTTGATTTCTGCCCGGCTTTAAGGGCCTTGTTCTTTGTGCTTTGTCATTTTATACGTGAGGCCTTCCCGGCCTGTCAGCAGTTTTGCGTATTCGGTCGTTTTCCGTGCGTATCCGGTATTATAACAGAAAACTCCGATGATGCGTTTTTATATAGATGATACTCCTTACAGCTCTATCACGACCTTCACGCCTCTTTCGTTATATTATCAATACTGTGTAATCGTTATTCCACCCTTACACATCATTCTGACATTTATCCGTCTCATTTGGCTATCTTTGATTTCCGTTCTTCAGGGAATAATCTGCTTTGAGAACCTTAAGTTGTACAAGATCACTCTGTTCTACTCTTCCGGGATACTTCCGTAAGCAGCAACTGCCTCATCCACTGTCATTTCCCCGTTGCCAACAGCATAGACAGCGGC
>CACZRA010000168.1 GCA_902783395.1 uncultured Lachnospiraceae bacterium | reverse complement strand
TCCGTATCCTTTTCCGGCCTTATGCCTGAATGTATCCTCACCGAATGCGCCACTATCGCTGATTCCGCAATCTTGCGGATCTCCCTCGCATTTCCGAAATTCCTGCCGTTCTTCAGCTCCTCCGCATATGAAAGCGCAGACCCTGAAGCCCCTCTTGCCGGGATATATCCCTTCTCTTTTATCATATGTTCGAATATGGCTTTCAGTTCACTGTCCGAATAATCTTCAAAAGCAACCATGCGGGATATCCTTGATGCAATTCCTTCATCAAGCTTCATGAATGCAGCGGCCTCCTTTTCATACATAGCAAATATGACCGTTACGTCAGGATAAAGCTCCATGAACCTCACGAATTCCTTGACAGCCTCCTGCACATATCCTCCGCTGCCCTCATTGAGGAAAAAGCCTGCCTCGTCCACAAAGAGTATTCCGCCCCTTGCTTTATCAAAAAGTCCCGAGACCTTGGTTGCAGTATGTCCTACATACTTCCCTATGATGTCGGCGCGGGATGCCTCAATAAAAGACGCATTACTGATGCCTTTTTCCGACATGATATCTGCCAGAAGCTTTGCGCAGGTAGACTTGCCGGTCCCCGGATTTCCATAGAAGATCATGTTTGAATGCATGCCCTTAAGCTTCCTGTTTCTGACAGTCTCCCGGAGAAGGGACGTAAATTCCGTTACCATCTCCTTTACGTTTCCAAGTCCCGGCATTTTCATAAGCTTATCCTCCGGGCTTTCCCCCGTCATACCGTCAAGGACGAAATCATCAGCTTTGAGCTCTCTGCTTCCCCTGGAGACTGCCCCCTGCATGGCATGCTCTATGATCCAGTCAAGATCATCCTCGGTAAAATCATTGCCGCGCAGTTTCCTGATCCTGCCCACGACGGCAGATACCGTCAGTCCTTTTTCGAGCTTAAGCTTCGCAGTTTCCATGATCTTCGCGAATACTTCCTCATAATAGGTGTCCGGTATATCATGTAATATCACAGGCAGAAATCCCTTCTCCATCTGAAGCGCCACTGCCCAGGGCTCCTTGAGTCTTTCAGGAAGGAGCCATATGTATTTTTTCACTCTGTTGTCAGCAAGGATCGCATCGATCTTATTCTTTATATCCTCACAATTATTTAACCCTTCATACATCGCAATATCCCCGTCCGCTTCATCCAGCAGGCTGTTCAGATACGCATTGGCCGGTATTATATCAGGAACCCTTACGGCATTAAGATCTATGAGGTCTATGGCTGAAAGATTTTCATATTCCTCTTCATCAAATTCGAAATCCAGCTCAATATCCTGGTCCTCCGCTTCAAATAAAGGCCTGACATCGCATTTGTCGCATATGTATTTGGCAGCCTTCAAGGCTGCAGGCTCTGAATTGCTGACTATGAGAAGTCTGTCCTTATCCGCGGCCTGATTCTTTTTGAAAAAATCCTTCACGTCATTTATGTACGGCACATCCTCGCTGTAATCCAGGTTGACATGCTTCACCCTTCTGTAGACTATCTGCTTTCCTTTTTCCGTTCTCTCCACTATGGGATATAAGCTGCTGTTTATCATCCTCTTCCTCCTTTCATACTGCCTCACCGTTTTCAGATGTCGTAAGATCCGTTCCGTAATATACCGATCCGCATACCTTAAGGAACATCTCGCTCTTATATTTTGCCAATACCGCAAGCATCTTCCGGTCGCTGTTAATATATGAAAATGCTTTTTCCATTGCAGGACTGTCACCCAGCTTTATCAGCAACGCCAGCACATTATTTATGTATTCGCTGATCTTTGCTCCCTTTATTCCCCTTTTCCCGGCACGGTCCTTTATAAGCTTCATAAGGTTGTCCACCACATCAAATCTCACATCCAGCGGCATTTCAGCTATCTTTTTGCAGTATCCTTCCATATCGATCCCGCCGAGGATCTTTTCCATATCCTCCGCCCTCAGGTCTTTATTCCTCTCAAGCTCATAATATCTGGCAAATTCTCTTGCGGTATCACCCGACTTGATGAACTGCGCTATCATGGCCTCATCAACTGTTCCGCCGGTCTTTTCATAAGTGTTCAGGGCAATGCTCAGGTTCTCCCAGGCTCTCGCAGTGACAAGATCATTCTCCTTGCCGTATTCGCAGATATATGCCCTGTCCTTATGAAGCTTCAGGTAATTCATGAGAACCTGATTGAACCCATGCTCCGCCGCATATGAAAGAAAATCTTCCGCGTTGAATCCCACCCTGATAAGCCTCATCCTGTCGAGCACGGTAAGGTCAAATGAACGCGCGCTTTTGTTATACCGCACAGGATTGCCGCAAAGGACCACGACCCAGCCCTCGGGAAGGGAATGCGAGCCGATGTTCTTATTCTGCAGGAATGCGAGCATCACAGGCAGCAACGTTTCCGACATGCAGTTGAACTCATCCAGAAGGAGTATCCCTTCTTTTTCACCGGCATTATATGCCTCGATGACTTTTGCAATAATCTCGGACATCGTGTATTCCGTATATCTGCAGCCTTTTGCTTCGCTTATTACCGGAAGGCCGAGTACTGTATTCCTTGAATGATGTGTGATACTGAAGCTTACAAATCCTATCCCCAGCTCTTTTGCGATCTGTGAGACGATCTGGGTTTTTCCTATTCCCGGGCTTCCCTCCAGATAAAACGGCAGACGGTTGACTTCTTCCATCACGTAGTTCCCATTGATATCCTTGAGGAGATAACCCCTTATCCCGTCCTTTATCGCTGCTTTTGCTGAATTAATACTGTACATATGCTGCCTCCTTCTTTGTTTTATGATCTTCATTCATGGCCACTGTATCTATCCACTCCGGTATCTGTCTCTTATCCGCGCTCCCGCTCTCAGGAAGCACAAACATCACAGGATACCCGCATTCATCCTTTGGAAAACTCCCCCATGCATCCGAGAAATACAGAAGAAGATCTACTTGTTCTCCATGATCTATAAGGTTTTTATCGATCCATCGGAATACCGGTCTGAAATCTGTCCCCCCGAATCCTTGGCATTCGTATCGCTCCTTCACAGGATCAAGTTCATCTATCCTGCTGTATTCCGAGACCTTTTGTATCTGCTCGTCACATTGGATCACGAATATCTTTTCAAATCTGATATGGTCTGCACTCTCTTCAAATATCCCGATCAGCTGATTCAGGAATCTGCCTATGTGCTCGTGGCAGGAACCGCTTGTATCCAGGGCTATGACAAGGTTCTCCATTCCGGGGATCTCAAGCTCTTCCGGCGGCTCGACAAGCGGTACATC
>CACZRA010000167.1 GCA_902783395.1 uncultured Lachnospiraceae bacterium | reverse complement strand
TGAGGCCGAGTATGAAGAATTCTGCGGGATGCTCGATATACAAAGCTATATCGACTGCAGCTGTATCAATCTCTACGCCGTGAATCTGGACGGCGACGATACCACGAACAGCTTTATATGGCGTACCCGGGATCCGGAGGAGGGGCATGAATACGCAGACGGGAAATGGAGGTACGCTCTTTATGATATGGATGCCCTGGACTGGATCTCTCCGTCAGATTACGATGTGGACAACCTGGCGGAGATCAACGCTTTCACCGCGCAGCCGCCGCACGAGGAGATGCTGCCTTATGACCAGCATGTGATATATGAAGCCCTGAAGCAGAATCAGGACTTCAGGAAGCAGTTCGTGCTTTCATTTATGGATATTATCAATACGGATTTTTCGGAGAACAAGGTCCGTGGTGTTCTGCAGAGCCTGGGATATGACATGGACTGGAAGGAATCGTTTTTCGTGGAACGCCCGAAGTATGTCACGGAGCAGATAGCTGAGGAATTTGAACTTGAGGGGACTGCGGAAAAGCTTACGATAAAGACGGATGAACCTCAGGGAGGAGTGATCAGGATAAATACGGCTGTACCTGATATGTCATCAGGAAGCTGGACGGGGAAATATTTTACCGATTATCCTGTAGAGATCTCGGTAGAGTGTAACCCGGGGTGGAAATTTACCGGGTTTGGCGGAGACGTGAAGAGCACCGGAAATTCGGCAGAGGCGGAGATAAAGCCCGGCGGCACGGAGATAACGGTGTCATTTGAAAAGGAATAGATGAGACGGGGCAGAAGAGTAGTATGATACGCAGGCATCTAAAGCTTTTTATATTGATCCTGATCGAACTTGCTTTCCTTCTGGTCATGACGGCAGGTTCTTTCGGTGATGCCGGCAGCATTAGATTTGTACCAGAGGATTTTGCGGATAATGTGAGAGGACGGTCCAATATTTTGCTGGATGCCGGAGGGGCGCATTTTTCCTATGATCCGGAGCTTGTCGTACGTGATGATGAAGGAAGGATCCTGGGGGATGACCTGCTCACCGCAAAGTTTGCGCTGGGATCGGGAGCATATGTGCTCAGTGCGGATTATGAGAGTGAGGCAGAAAACGGATATGTTGAGTTATTTTCAAAAAGTGAAGTAACCGAGCCGGTATCCGAAAAGCTTAAGATCATGCCCGGCAGAGAGCATGGAGAGGTAAAGATATATGTTCCCTTTGCCAGATCCATGCATGATATACAGATGAACATCCACTATACGGGACCCGGGAGTCTCACCGTTAAAGAGATAGGGCTTATTGAGGATACATCCTACAGATGGGTGCCGATAGCAGGATATTTCCTGCTGTTCATCTTTCTTGATCTGCTGCTCTGGCTTATATTTGCGGTGTCGGGAGTCCGTGCAAGAGCTTTTATCAGAGAGCATTATGAGATACCGGTCCTCATAGCAGTCATATTCTTAGCGTCCCTGCCGGATATGACAGATTTTCTGTATGTCGGACATGATATGCGTTTTCATCTTGCCCGTATCATAGCGGTAGCGCATGAGATCTCGTATGGGCAGTTTCCCGTGAGGATGCTGACAGATATGCTGATGGGATACAGCTATCCGACATCGACATTCTACTGTGATTTCTATATGTATCCGTTTGCTTTGCTGTATCTGCTGGGACTGCCTCTGAGAATGTGCTGGCAGAGCTACGTACTGGCAGTTAATATCCTTACAACGGTTATCGCATATATTGTATTCAGGAGGATATCGGGACAAAGAAACACGGCATTGACCGGAACAGCAGTATATGTCCTGAGTGCATACAGGATAGTTGATATATACTTAAGATCCGCCATGGGGGAATTCACGGCTTTTACCTTTATCCCTCTGGTGCTGCTCGGCATATGGATCATTTATTATGAGGATGAAGAGGACAGGGCAGGCTGGCTCTGTCTTGGAGGAGGGATGACAGCCATCGCCCTGTGCCATCTGCTGAGCATTGAGATGATATCTGTTTTTCTTGTGATATTCTGCCTGTTGGAATACAAAAAAACATTTAAGGCGTACAGGCTCCTCTCGATCCTTAAGGCTGCCGTCATGACCGTACTGTTAACCTGCTGGTTCATCTTCCCGATGCTGCTTGGAATGAAGGGGATAGCTCTCAGCATGTATGAGCATCAGCATTATATACAGATGCACGGGGCTTATCCGGCACAGGTCTTCAATCCGTTTATGAGAGGAAAGGGGTATTCCGCATATGCCACTCCGCACGAGATGCCTCTTAGTATCGGAGGCGGAATGATCGTGGCTCTCGGAATGCTGCTCTATGCCATACTTCGCAGGGAGTACGACGGTGACAGGAAAAGACAGAGAGTGGTGTTTGTCCTGACGATGATATCACTTGCTTTCTCGATGTATTTCTTTCCATGGGATACGATAGCCGGCATTACCGAAGGAAGACTTGCTTTCCTTTCAAGGCTCGCCCGTATGGTCCAGTATCCATGGAGATTTCTTGAGATATCAACCGTGATATTAAGTGTGGCGGCGGTCTGTATACTGAGCAGAATGCAGACGTTTGAAAAGGATCCGGGTGCTTTGTCTGCATATAAGGTATGGACAGGGATCTTACTTTTAGGAACCGTTATATCGATGGGAGCATTCTACGATCCTTTCATAAATGAGGCGGACTGGACCAGAGCGGCGGATGAAAAATATATAGAAGACAGTATCGGACTGGAAGAATATCTCCCTGACGGATCAGGGAGACTCATTGATCTGAAATATGATCCGGAGGTATCTGACAACAGTGACACAGATGTGATATCATATAAGGCTGAAAACGGTGAGAGAACACTTACCGTAAATAACAGGGGAGCCGAGTCTTCGGTTCTGATCCCGGTCTTTGCATATCCCGGCTATACGGCGGAGGATGCCGAGACCCATACGGAAATGACTCTCGGAATGGGAGACGGGGCAAGACTTGAGATCGGTGTGCCTGAGGGCTATAACGGAACGATAAGGGTGTATTATAAAGAGCCTTTATCGTGGAGGCTATTTGAGGCGGTCTCGCTGATAACGGCAGCGGTTTTTATTGCAGCGATGATAAGAGG
>CACZRA010000166.1 GCA_902783395.1 uncultured Lachnospiraceae bacterium | reverse complement strand
CGTTCCCTTACCATCAAGGACCCAGAGTCCCTGCAGGTCATCATCTCCTCCCGCAGCGTCCCTGTTAAGGTAGCAAAAAGCATCTTCTACCCTGTCATCCTTAAGGAACAGCCTGCTGTCATCATTCTCCGGGACAAGGAATCCATCGTGATCAAACCCCTTAAAAAGAAGTCCTTCATCCGTGAGAATGACAGTCCCCTTATGACCGGAATTCCAGTACTTGCCAACATTTGACATGACGGAAAAGCACAGTTCATTGACAGTTACCGTATCGCTGTCTGTGCTTGCCGGCTCATCCGCGTCATAGGGAATAGATTCACATGCCCAGAAGGTATATGCTTCAAGGCTCTCATTATCCTCCGGAAAGGCCTGTCCGCAAAATGCATATAGATTGTCACCGAACGGAACTACATCCATTATCATGAATTCACTGTTGCCGTCCTCATCACTTTCTTGATAGCTGTACTTTCCTGCCATACGCTGTGCAAGTGATTTTTTGCCGGTATCTGCAGTCTCTTTTTTACTCTTCTCCTCTGACGGATCTTCCCCGTCTCCGGCGTCGTCAGAGACTTCCTCTTTTTTCTCCTCAGATTGCGTTTCGACACTTTCCGTTTTGTCTGTATTACCGCTGTCAGAAGCTGCTGCACAGGCGGAAATGAACATAGTGCTCAAAAGACTGATCAATACCACCGCAAATGATATTCTCCTCATGGTCTGAACTCCTGTTAAAAAATAAAAAAAGGCGTGCCGCTGATCCAAAGCCACGCCTTAACTGAATGTTTCGTTATTTAAGTTACGCTGCAGCAGTTTTAATAGGATTTTCCGTTAGGTCTGGCAAATTCGACCTTATTGGTAAATTCCGCGGAATCCTTCGTTCCTTCTGCCTTCTCATAGAAAACCGTCGTCGGATCATTCAAAAGATCAGTGAGCTGCTGGCCTCCCCAGGTACGTCCTCTGTATTTTCCGCACCAGGCCTGCAGATTATCTCCGTCAACGGTAATATTATATATGGAACCGTTTGTGACCATAACTCCCTCGATCTCAAACTTTCCCTTATCATCCATCGTATAGTTTTTGCCGAAACCGCTCACGGCACTGATATCTGCTTTCTTTTCTTCGGCGGCCGCACATGGCACGGTATATGCCGCTGCACTTATCCCCAGTGTGATCAAAATGACAAAGGCTGTGATCACGGTCCTTATCCTGTGAAATCTGTAAGTCATGATATCCTCTCCTCTCTTTATCCGATCACTCACACGAAAAATTCCTGCCGCTTTCATTATACATCAATATGCCGCATCACGGAACCCCTTTGAAAAAAACAGCCGCTACGACTACGAAGCAGCATTTTCATTTGAAAACCCCATCCATCCGCCGGAGACCTCCGGAGAAGCATCAGTGATCCCATTGAAATCACATATTTCATCCCGGAGCAGACGGAAAACTCTTGCTACGACATAACCGTCAGCGATCGCGCTGTTAAGGCTTACCGATACAGGCATCATATAACGTCCGCCCTCCTTCCTGTATTCTCCCCACTTAACGGAAGGCGCAAAGCCCTTATGAGGATCCGGATCTACCGAGTCATAAGACGCATCAAACCAGTTCGGATGCTCTCCCTCATCATCCGCACTGTCGCGGTCCCCGGCCAGCCTGAGATCGTTAAGGGCTTCGGAATAAAACAGCTCATAGGTCTCGTAATAGGTCGAATAAACCGGCACAAAGGTCTCGGTATCCTCCCTGTAAACATACTGCGTAGGATTGATCTGATCATAGCAGACCAGCTCGTCGGAATCAGGCAGATATCCCATCCTGTAATCCGCCCTTGAATTCATGACCCTGGTGAGCAGATACAGAAAATTAATATAAAACTCCGTCCCGGTCCTTTCTGAATAATCCACCAGACCGGTCACATCGATCTTCGCCGTCATAGTGGTAGCGCATTTGCTTGCTTCCGAGAAATGTCTTCCCCTTTTTTTGAATTTTATCATATCGACAACTTCATAATCCATCATCTCAAGCATCGTTGTTATCTCCTTTCTTCTGATCTGTTTCACTCCATTATCTTCTGCGGCCATTTGCATATCCCGACTTCGAGCGCTGTTTCCTCCATGAGATGAAAATCCGCATACCTGCAGTACCAGCACTGCTTCAGGCAGGGTATCGCGTCCCTTCTCGGAGTATATGCCGGACAGATATCTTCCGGCCAGACGCTCCCTTCTCTTTTCGGTATCTCATATGCTTTTGCCGTTTCGCCCATTTTCCGTCTCCGTTTCCACATATTATCCGGACAGGCTGTTTCTTCCGGATTCGCAGCATTTTATTTCTCCGTTCATTGAATGCCGCCGGCAGATCGTCATTCGTTCAGGAAGATGGCAGCGATATTCAGTGACTGAAGAAATAATATCAGCACAGATCAAAACAGGCCGTAATCACACGGATTACAGCCTGTTTTACACTGATTTATCGTTAAATGCATCCTCCGGCATAGCAGAGCTTTCAGATGATCATCCTGACCTTGAAAACATTCTCTTCCGCTATATACCTGATCTCACTGTCCG
>CACZRA010000165.1 GCA_902783395.1 uncultured Lachnospiraceae bacterium | reverse complement strand
GGATATCCTCTTTTGATACAGTCTCTTGACTATATCAACAAGCCGATGGGCTATATCTGCTATTTCTTTGAAAACTACGATATCACGGAATACGGAAAAACTGCGAATATAACCGAGATGGTCAGCATGGGACTGGGCGGATATATCACCATGAAGTATCAGCAGTATCTGCTTAAAAAGGTGGAGGAGATGTATCAGCTTGATGCACTGACGGGTCTGTACAACAGGCTCGCATTTCAGGAAGCCTTCGATGCCATGAAGGCCGATCCGGAAAATCAGGGCAGGCCTCTGCTGGTCGTGATGACCGATCTCGACCGGCTAAAGAAGATAAACGATACCCTGGGACACGCAGCCGGAGATCAGGCGATAGCCGCGGTCGCGCATGCTCTTAATAAGGCCTGTCCGAAGGAAGCTCTCTGTGTGCGTTTCGGCGGTGATGAGATGCTCGCTTTTATTCCCGGCGAGACCGGCGCGGAGGAGATAAGTGAGCGTATCGAGACGCTTTTGAGTGAGGCATCGGTAAAATACGGTTTCCGGATCACCGCAAGCTGCGGCTGCTGTCAGGCCGTGATCCGTGAGGACATATCCGCAGAGGAGCTTATCGCTCTGGTTGATGAGGAAATGTATACGATAAAGCGCATAAGCCACGCGAAGTATGACGGAACAAAATGATCTGAAGGCAAAATTCAAAAGCATGCCCCTGAAGAAGAAGCTTCAGTATATCTGGGACTACTACAAGGTCCCGATCATACTGGGGATCATTCTGGTCTATGCGGTCACGACCTTTATCCACGGAAGACTGACCGCCAAGACGACCGTTTTCCGTCTTGTAATGATAGATTCAAATGTTAATGAGCTTATAGAGGGAAGCCTGCTGGACGGTTTTGCAGAAGAGATCGACGGCTTTGATCCCGACAGGCAGCAGCTTGTCCTCGATGCGGATTACGATCTCTCATCCGAGAGCTTTACCGTCTATACCATAGAGCAGAAGCTTCTCGCGGAATACAACGTAGGAAGCATAGACGCTACGATAGCCCCGAAGGATGAGATAACAAAGATTGCTAAGACACAGGCCTACGGAGATCTGTCGGATCTTCTTCCCGCGGATCTCATGGAGAGGATCGATTCCCGCGGGCTTGAGATCATATACAATCAATACGAAGACCCCGCCACTGGCGAGGCCTATGAATATCCATGTGCTGTCAATGTGAGCAGCTCTCCCCGGATACAGGAGGGCTTCACCGAAGCCGCCGGGGGAAAGCACAGCTATTTTGACGGGGACTGCTACTATGCGATAAGCCCGAATTCGGAGCATCTCCAAAACAGCATCGCATTTCTGGAATATCTTCTTGAGTGTTGAGTCCTCGAATATCAAAGGTACGGCTCTCGGGTGATACATATTTTCTTCGGTCAGAGCCAACGTCCGGACGAACTAATCTCCACGCATTGCTAAATTCAAAGCAAATTGTCGATAAATCTCCAATTTCCTTTTCATTAAGCAATTACGGGAGCTGGATTTTGTCCGGGCTAAAAACGGCTCCACAATTCCCTCAGAAAACATATATCACCCTCAAGCCTGCTGTATATATCATCTGAAAGCCGGAGGTAATTATCCCCCTCAGACCTGATTCTTCAGGATATTCTCCGGGTAGGAAACCCCCTCGGGCAGCGGATCCCACTCATTGATCCCGATGCTCTGCCTGAACATCGCCTGCTCCAGCGTCAACGGCTCAAGATCCTCATTCAGATATTCCATGAGCTCATCCACGCCCTCACCCGTCACGTTATTCACCTCAAATATCCGCTCGCATCCGGCATCCTTCATCCATTGTCTTATCATCGGGACATTGGCGTATGAAGAATCCGTCTTTGTTATCACTCCGATAAGAGGTCTCTGGATAAATGTATGAAGACACTGGCCGAACAGATTGTAGGGCTCATCCGCTGCCTGAACGATGGCTACCACATCCGCCTCAAAGGAAAAACACGCCAGCCCCAGACTGAAATATTTGGACTCCGCGTATTCCCCCGGGGAATCTATCATATCCTCGGCTATTTTGGTATACTGGGTTTTCTTATAGTGAAGCTTTTCACCTTTTAAGACCTGGGTGAGCGAAGTCTTTCCGGCCTCCGTCCTCCCCATGAGGAACATCTTTTTCATATTTTCCCCTTATGCCGCGTTCTTTATCAGCTCTTTCCGACCGGACAGGTTCCGAAACCGGCCTCGCTTCCGAAATACCTGACCGTCTCTTCCACCGCCGTAGTCACCTGCGCGATCCTTCCGGTGATTATAAGCGAACCGTTGAAGCGGTCCATGAAGCCTATCTCCACATTTCCGGATTTTAAAGCAATATCCGCGGCTGCTATCACGGCCTCCCAGGGAGTAAACCTTATCAGGCCTATAGCTTCTCCTGTGTGGTCTTCGCCCTCGTGTACGCCTATATGAAGTCCGAGATTCCGGTATACGGAATCATCTGTCGGGGTAAAGACATGGGCAAGACAGACCTCCCTGCCGGGGATCCTAAGCCTTGTCATCCGTAAGGTCTTCCCCTTAAGATGCTCAAAGTCGTCATGAAATATTCTCTCAAGAAGTTCTTTAGAAGAGATGTTTACCATTATGTTAACCTATAGTTGCTATTGAAATCCTGATATTTTCTGTTTTCAGTTGGGATTCTTGTATATTTTATGTCAACTTACCTCTTGGTGATGCGGCAGACCACATATCCCAGCTCATCCCGGAAATAGTTCACTATCTCAGTCAGCGCCGAATTCACATCCGCAAGCTCTCCCGTGATAATGAGCGTCCCCGTGAATCTGTCCGCAAAACCCAGATATACATTGCCGCTCTTTATTGCTATATCCGAAGCGATCACGGCGGACTCCGGCGGCGTCATGTTCATTATCCCTATCGCGGACTTGTCATAATCGATCTGCGGATTAAGTCCGAGCTTTTGAAAAATTATCGGTGCCGGACTCCCTATGATATGCGCGAATGTGATCTCCTTACCCGCGACCGTTTCCTGTACTATCCTTATCTGTTCGGTATTATCGTTTGTCATTTCTTCCCCCTGTATTTTGTGAAGCGCCCCGGTAATTTCGGAATTTACCAAATCTCTGTCCTATTATACATTTATTACGCAGATTTGGATATACGTTTTTTCGAAATGCCGGCTCACGTTACTTTTCATAACCTGGCCGCAACTATGCCATGTGCTCACAGTGCTATGTCAACGGACGATTCCGGGGTATCGGATACCGGGACCGAAAGCTCCATATCCGCAGATGCCGTAAATATAAGTCCCGAAGCGGCCGGCATCACGGATGTCTGAGCGCCGGAAATCTGCGATATCCCCTGCATTGAGCCGCCCTTTTCCTGCATATGTTTGATCATCCCCTTAAGATAATCCATATCGGCCTTCATCATCGCCTTGTTTTCGGCGGCGCGATGCTTTCTTTTGAGTTCGGCAAGCTTTTCTTCACTCATATGGGGATCTGCCGTCTCCATGCTTTCAAGAAGCTCCATCTGCTCCTCAAGCTCCTCCAAAAGCTCTTCGCCGTACTCTGCTATCATGGCATTCATATCGGCAAGCATGTCCTCAGCGGATGCGGATCTTCCGGGATCAAAGATCTCCATAGCCTCTTCAAGCATATCCTGTCTTTCCTCAAAAACGGCATCCTCCCTTTCGGATATCTCTTCCTCCGACATCTCTGTCACGGCCTGCTTTATATCCTCTGAGGTTTCCTCCTGTTTTTCAAGCCTTTCGTCTCCCGCCGAGGTATGCTCCACAAGCTCCTCCAGCTCAAGGTTGTGCCGTTTTTTTCTTGCTGCCATCTCCATTCGCTTTGCATGCGTAAGGTCGAGCTGCAGCTCCTCGGGGTCTCCGTCTCCGTTTGAGATCTTCCGTTTGATCTCCGAGACCTTCCTCTTTGCCGCTATCACCGCCTGCGCCGCGCCAAGTGATGTCCTGGCCTGCCGTATCTTATTTGCGACCTCTTTGTAGTTGTATCTGCTGATCCTTTTCAGTTTTGTCTTTTCGTCTTCTTCCCCGGATGCCCCGGTAAGCTCGTCGAATAAATTCTTCTGCTTTGAATAACCGACATGGGCATTTTCCTTTTCTGCAGGTTTCAGAAGATCCTTCAGCATCGTGCGCATACGCTTTGCCTCCTGCGCCGATACCCTCTCCTCTTCCTGCTCTTTTATTCCCGGAATGCTGTAGAACGGATTATACTTTTGAAAAGATGATGCGATCCCTGTCATGATTTTCTGCCTCCCTGCAGCCTGGTATAACGCACGAAATCCATTTCGGTGATATGGAAAAGAGGACATTTCTCCATATCTTATATTTATATCGGCATCATGACAAAATAACGCAACCCCGCCTTCATGACCGGGCAGGTCCCCTGCAGAAAAACACCGCCGGCTTTTGACCGGCGGCGCTTCGTGTATCTTATCTCAATGCATGTCTCCCAGAATGTCCTTCGCATGCTGCAGCCTCTCCGGCGACGGCGAATCCACATCCTCAAGCTGGTACGGTATGCCGAGCTCATGCCACTTGTGAACTCCCAGCGTATGGTACGGCAGCACATCAACTCTTTCCACATTATCCAGCGTTTTTATAAAAGCTGCCGTCTTTTCCAGATACTCATCCACATCGGTGATCCCGGGCACCAGCACATGGCGTATCCACACCGGCTTCTTTATTTCCGACAGATACTTTGCGCAGTCGAGGATATTTGCATTGTCCCATCCCGTAAGCTTCTTATGCTCCTCGGGATCGATATGCTTGATATCCAGGAGAATAAGATCCGTCAGCTTCATCAGCTCCTCAAATTTTCCGAAGAAAGGCTGTTCCCTCGTAAAGGGCTGAGCCGACGTGTCCAGACAGGTATTTATCCCCCTCTCCTTAGCCTTCCCGAAAAGCTCAAGAAGGAAATCTATCTGCAATAAGGCCTCCCCGCCGGACACCGTGATCCCGCCGTCCTTTCCCCAGTAGGACCTGTATCTCTCCGCCTTGTCGAGCAGCGCATCAGGCTCCTCAAACTGCGTGCACTTCGACTTGTCCCAGGTGTCCACGTTATGACAGTACTTGCATCTCATGTTACAGCCGTATAAAAAGATCAGATATCTGATCCCCGGTCCGTCTACCGATCCGAATGATTCAAGTGAATGTATTGCTCCCTGCATATCATCTTTCCTTTCATTGATCAACTCAGTTCCACCTATTATCCCAAAAAAAACTTAAAAAATAAAGCCCTTCAATAATGGGCATTCTATTTTAGTATTTTGAGGTTTTTCACCGAAGATTTGTAGCATCAAAATTCACCTGATCTGCCTATAGGAACCTCCTTCAACTTGAAATAACAATTCTATAATACGGTCCTTATTTCAAATTGTAAGGCATTTATTGAAATATGGGTGTTGTTTTCCGTAATCTATTTAAAAAGAACAGGAGCGCTCCGTTGCTTAGCAACTTTCGCGCTCCTTATTGCTTTAGCTCCCCTGGGGCTCTTCTGCCCCGGGGAATGCCTTTTTTATAAAAACCTACGGATCGCTCCGCTGCTTCGCAGCTTTCGCGCTCCTCAAATTGCATTCGCAATCCGGGCTGCCGCCATGGGCTTTAGCCCTACTTGC
>CACZRA010000164.1 GCA_902783395.1 uncultured Lachnospiraceae bacterium | reverse complement strand
GGGAGTTACAGCTAATATCACAAGGAAGACCGTATCGGTTTCGGTATCGGCTGTCGGCAGGGACTACATCCCGGGAGATACGTCGGTATCACTGAACGGTGGTTCGGTCAGCGGGATACTCCAGGGAGATGCGGCCACGGTCGATCTTTCATCGGCGGCAGGAAGGATGAGCAGCGCGGATGCCGGAACAGACAAACCGGTCACGGTAACAGGCGTGAAGCTTACCGGAGCGGATGCCGGAAACTATATCTTCAGCCAGCCATCAGGAGTAAAGGTAGATATCGGCAAGGCTGCATACGGAGACAAGACAGCCGAAGCCGCCGAAAAATTCGGAACCGCGGGGACGGCGGATCTTTCCTCAAAGCTTGCGGCAGGGTCAAGTCTTAAGCGTGTAAGCAGCACTTCGGATCCTGACGGAATTCTTAACGGTGCCCCGACTGTTTCCGGAAACATTCTGAACTTTGCATTTAAGGAGTCGGCTGTTCCGGGAAAGACCGCGACAGTGGTCCTGGAAGCGGACGGAGGAAATAATTATAACGATTACCGGATCACCGTCACGCTTACGGTACTGGATAAAAAGACACAGAAGGTTTCGTTTAACGGTATCACGGACGGAAAGCTCCTGAAAACCTACGGAGATGAGGATTATACCTGCATCGCGGTGACCGACGGGGACGGTGTGATCACTTATTCCAGCAGCGATACATCGGTAGCAACGGTGGACGGCAGCACCGGGAAGGTGCATATCCTGAAGGCCGGAACCGCGAGGATCACCGCAAGGGCTGCTGCCACCGGAGAATATGCCGCGGGCGAGGCGTCATACATGCTTGAGGTTTCACCGAAGCCCGTAAGCATCACGGGAGTGACCGTAAAGGATAAGATATATGACGGAACCTCGGCTGCCGTTATCGGTGATACAGGAAGCATAGAGGGTCTTGTCGGAGGTGATGAAGGCAAGGTCAGCATAGTAAAGGGCAGTGCGTCATTTGTGAATAAAAACGCCGGAAATGCAAAAAGCGTGAGCTTTAACGGATTTACCCTGGGCGGGGAGAAGAAGGACAGCTATGTACTGAAGGCCCAGCCTGCTCCGGTGTCTGCCGAGATATCCCCCAGGAAGGTAACGGTAAGCGTACATGCGCTCAACAGGGTATATGAAACAGGAAGGACTACCGTAACCCTCAGCGGAGGGTCGATCAGCGGAAATCTGGCCGGAGATGAGGTATTTGTTTATACCGAAAATGCAAAGGGATACATGAGCGATCCCAACGCGGGGACAGGTAAGCCCGTGACGGCAGAGGGTGTAGAGCTTGGCGGTGCCGATGCCTGCAACTATATCTTTGACCGGCCCGAGGGAGTGACGGTTGATATCGCCAAGGCAGTCCTGACCGTAAGCAGCATAGATACAGGCAGGACATATAAATACGGAGAGGAGATAAGCGACAGCTACAGCCTCTCGCCCTATCTGCCTTCCGACCGGGGAGATACGGCATATACGGTCGTTTCGGTAAGTAATGAAGGGATATACAAGGCCGTACCGTCGGTTAAGGGTGACCTGGTCTCCTACACACTTAAGGGCAGGGCAGAGGATGCCGGCAGCAGGATCAGGATAAAGGCCGTGATGCAGAATTACAGCGATGCGGATATAACGATAGACTTAAGGCTTGTCGCACTGGGACTCTATGAGAAGGTCAAGGGGGCTTATGAGGCCCGGACCTCAAAGGAGCTTACCGTCGGAAAGAGCTTTACCCTGGTGCCCATGTATGCTGACGGAGCAGTGGTCAATAAGCGCGTCGTATGGATGAGCTCGGATCCTGATGCCGCCATGGTGGACCAGAACGGAAAGGTGACGGCTATGGCTGCAGGCAGGACCGTGATCACTGCCATGAGCGAGGAGGAATTCACCCTCACCGCGGAGTGCGAGATATCGGTGACCGAGCCAGTGACGGGGATCACCCTTGACAGGAAGAGCCACAGCATGGGGACCGGCGAGAGCGTGACGGTAACAGCAACCGTGCTGCCTTTGACCGCGATACAGAAGCTTGACTGGACGAGTGACAACGGCAATATAAAGATAGAACCGACCGGTGATCCCTGTACCGTGAAGGTTACCGGAGTGAACGCGGGCAATGCAAAGCTTTACGCGTCTGCAACGGACGGCAGCGGAAAGAAGGCATCCTGCTCATTCAGTATAGGAAAGCCGGTCCCTGATTTCACGATAGCCGGAAAGGGAAATGCGGACACATTAAAGGCAGGAAAGACTCTTGCCATGGCTGTGAACTGGGGAGGAAATACCCCTAAAAATACAGGGCTTGTCTGGGAGATCAGAACACCCGGCGGAAACGATGCGTCTGACATAGCATCGATAGATCCGAAGACCGGAAAGCTGACCGGTATCGCGGAGGGAACAGTAAGGGTAAGAGCTACCAGCATTTCGGATCCCGCGAAGTACGCGGAGACGGATGCTTCCTCGGATATCACCGTATACGTACCGGTAAAGAACGCGGCGCTGAACACCACATCGGGAGTTATAAGCCTCGATGACGAAGCGAACGGCCTTGATCTTGATGTAAATATCACATCCGCCGTGGACGGGCTTGATCCCACGGGTGTAAAGACGGGAGAAAGTCCGAAGATAAGCTGGAGTACGGACAGTGAATATCTCACCGTGGACAGTGACGGAGTCGTGAGGACGGCCGACGGGGCAGTGCCGAAGAACAATATCCCGGTCAAGGCAACGGTCACCGCTTTCGGCGGCTATAAGAAGGTCCTTACCTGCAAGGTGAGCATCAAGAATGCCAGTCCTTTGAAGGGAGTGAAGCTTTCAAAGACATCGCTTTCCATAGGAAAGGGCAACCTCGCGTCTCTTACGGCAAAGCTGGATCCCGTCAATCCCGACGGTCCTGCGGGAATGTGGTGGAGCGTTACCGGGGACAGCGGCGTCATAGAATTGATCACGGATCCTTCGGATGACAGGATCGTGACCATTGCCGGCAGGAAACCCGGGACCGCAACGGTCACAGTCACGACTGACGGGACAATAAAGAAGAACGGCAAATATGTTCCGGCTACAGCGTCCTGCAAGGTGACCGTGCTCCCCTCCGCACAGACGGTGGAGATAACAAATAAGAGCGGTATAGATTATATCGCGACAGGAAAAAGCTATACGCTTAAGACGAAGGTCACCTATTCGGGAACTGGAAAGAACTCAGGCTGTAAGCTTCTGTGGACGAGCTCGGATCCTTCCGTGGCAACGGTCACCCAGAAGGGCGTGGTAAAGGCTCTGAAGGAGGGTGAGGTCACGGTCACCGTGAGCTGCACGGATGACAGGGCTCCGGGGAATACTGTACCCTCGGACAGCGTTACATTTAATACCTATACGGCATGTACGAAGATCACGCTTGATAAGACAAAGCTTACGCTTGGAACCGGGGAAGGAACGAGTTACGGGAAGATCACGGTGGCTGAAATGCAGCCTGAGGATGTGACTTATAGCACTGTCAGCTGGGACGCGGCCAACAGCGGGGTATATTTCGCGCTGATCCCTAAGGGAGACAGACCGGAAGATGCTGATTATACGGTACCGCTGCCGGGAGATAAACCTCATACTTTAGGGCCTGTCTCCTTGGCACTGGCGGAAGAGGGCATTACTCCCGGTGTTACAAAGATAACCTGCTCGGCCATAGATAATCCGAAGAAAAAGACAACCTGTACCGTCACCGTGAGAGGTACGGTCACCGCGCTGAGGCTTCAGGAGACCGATCCGAACAAGAGCGGATACAACGGAGTCAGGGAATCGGTATCGGGAGAGTATGTGAGCACGATGAAGGACAATACGTCCATGACCGTAAAGCCCGTTACGGATATCAACGGAGTATCCGGTTCTTCGACCGACAAGACGGTACAGAATACCTACAAAGCATATAAGAAATACACTGATACCGGCGTATCCTACAGATGCTCCGATACGTCAAAGGCTACCGTGAATAAAAACGGCAGTATCAAGGTGAAGAAGGGGGCGAAGGGCAGCTTTAAGGTCTACGTGACAACGGCTGACGGCAGATTTACGGTGACGCTTACGGTCACCGTGCCGTAGGGCTGGGAGCGGCAGGCTGAAGCTTTGTCATGGACGAACTGAAGATAGTAAAAAGACTGTCTAATGTCGGGATATTCGGTAATGTGCTGCTGGCCGCGTTTAAGCTTGCGGCAGGTATACTGGGTAATTCGGGAGCCATGGTCTCGGATGCCGTTCATTCTCTGTCGGATGTTTTTGCCACTCTCATCGCCTATATCAGCGTAAGGATGTCAAAAAGGGCGGAGGACGAGGAACACCCCTACGGTCATGAAAGGCTTGAGTGTGTGGCTTCGATGATCCTCGGGCTGATCCTCGCGGGTACCGGTGCGGGGATCGGTTATACGGGGATACATAAGCTTTTATTCGACCGGGATGCGATCGAGATCCCTACCATGCTGCCGCTTGTCGCGGCGGTCGTATCCGTCATCGTGAAGGAAGCGATGTTCCGGTATACGATGCATTACGCGAAAAGGCTTGATTCCGCTGCTTTCAAGGCTGATGCCTGGCATCACAGGTCGGATGCGCTGTCATCGGTAGGCTCCTTCATAGGAATAGGGATGGCAAGGCTGGGCTTTCCGGTCATGGATCCGGTAGCGGCTCTTCTGATCTGCGCGCTCATAATAAAGGTCGCGTTTGACATTTTCAAGGACGCGGTGAGCAAGATGCTCGACACCTCCTGCGACAATGCCTTCGAACAGAAGATACGGGTTTTCGTGAATGAACAGCCCGGTGTGCAGAAGATCGATCTCCTGCGTACAAGACAGTTCGGCAATAAGATATATGTCGATCTGGAGATCGCCGTAAAGCGGGATATCTCTCTGATCGATGCACATTCGATCGCGGAGCGGGTGCATGAAGGGGTGGAAAAGAACTTCCCCAATGTGAAGCATGTGATGATACATGTCAATCCGGGGGAGGAGTGAAAATAATATTCCGTTGACAGCAAAACCGTGATATCTTAAAATCAAACCCGAAAAGGCAACAATATTTATTAAAGAAACGGAGGTAGAACAATGCATAATTCTTTGATAAAGAGACTGCTCTGTACTCTGCTTGCAGGTGCCGTAACATTCGGAAGCATGACTTTCCCTACGGCAGCAATGGCAGAGGACATTGATGAGTATCTCGATGATCTCGATGATCTCACGGACGATGAGATCAAGGCGCTGAAGGAGATCGATGATATTGACGGTGACGGCGATATCGATGATGATGACATAGAAGCTGTCGAGACGATCCTCACGGTTGCGGTGCTCAGCGAGGTCGCAAATGAAGTCGAGAACGAAGCAAAAAAACAGGCTCAGGCTGAAGCAAAGAAGAAGGCTGAGAAGGAGCGCAATAAGTACGTTAACGTGACAGGGATCTATGTGAGCTCCACAGGCGTTGACCTCAATCCGGGTCAGTCCTTCAGGATCAGCGCGCATGTAAAGCCCGATGATGCCAATAACCAGGGTGTATCCTACAGCTCAAGCAATCCTTCGGTTGCTTCGGTTGACGGCAGCGGTCTGATCGTGGCCAACAATACAGGAAACTGCGTCGTTACTTCAAGATCAAACGAGAACGGTTTCCAGGCATACACCTATGTGCGTGTCAATCCCGCGCCCGCTGTAGCAGCACAGACTGTAGCGTCCGATGCGGCATGGCTTGCTGTAGCAACCAATCTGGTTACGGCAGCGGCACCCGGCGGTATCGTTACTCTTGCGGCAGCAAAGCCTATGACCTTTAACTCGGCATTTGCAAACGCGCTGAAGAAGCGTCCCGACGTAGGGGTCATCGTGACATATCCCTATGGCGGCAAGAACTACACAATGGCTATACCGGCAGGATATAATCTTTCATCAAAGCTGGACAAGAGCGGGAACGTAAGCTTCCTTGCGCTCGCAGCTGCAAAGGACGGCATCGTCGTAAAATAAGACGGTTCTTTTGAATCAGTAAAATCAAAGCCCCTTCTCAGTGAAATGAGAAGGGGTTTTGAATTGTAACGTAAGTCTCTTGTGTTATGATGCGTATTGCTTTACAATCAGAAAATATACAGGAGGCGCTTCCAATGAAAAGATCAAATAAAATACACAATGCATTTTCAGATAAACTGATAAGACTCATCGTCCCGCTGCTTTCCCTTCTCCTGCTCGCAGGCTGTTCCGCAGCGCAGGGAGAACAGACCGTTGAAGCGCAGAGCGAAGAGACACAGACCGTTGAAGCGCAGACCGAAGAGGCTCAGAACGGCGATATACAGACTGATGAGACACAGACTGAAGAGATCCGGACTGATGAAGCTCAGACTGAAGAGACGCTTACCGGTGATGAGCTGTACGAGAAGGGACGCGAGGCTGATACAGCAGAAGATTATAAGACGGCTTATGAATATTATTCCCGCGCCGCCGAGCTGGGTAATGCCGCCGGAATAAATGCCCTTGGGGCGTTGTATTACAGCGGCTTATATGTGGAACAATCCCGCGAAAAGGCCCGGGAATGTTTTGAAGCCGCCGCTAAGCAGGATAACGTGAAGGGCCTTTATAATCTGGGGCTTCTTTATGATGAAGACGGAGAATATGAAAAAGCCTTTGAAAACATTAAAAGATCGGCTGATCTGGGCTACGACGAGGGACAGGTCCGGACCGGATATATGTATGAATACGGGCGTGGAGTAGAAAAGGACTATGATAAGGCTTTAGAGTATTACAGGAAAAGTGCCGAACAGGGTTCGTATTTCGGTTTTTACAACCTTGGCATCCTTTCCCTCGACGGACACGGCCTGAAGCAGTCTTATGAAAACGGCATAAATTACATGACCCAATCGGCCCTTATGGATTATGACGGAGGTTTTCAGGTGCTCGGTGAGCTTTACCGGGACGGTGAAGGTGTGGAAAAGGATAACAATAAGGCGGCGGATTTCTTCAATAAAGCAGCTGAGATGGGAAATGAAGAAGGTAAGAAATGTTACGACGAAATGGTCTCGGACGGACGGATCCCGAAGGATTATAAGCCTTCTGAGCCTTCGCTGAATATGGATTACGACAAGCTTTGTGACCGTGGGCTGGAGGCTGCAGGAAAAGAGGATTACGAGACTGCCTATGCCTGCTTCCTTTGCGCTGCCGAGGGCGGCAATGCGAAGGCACAGTATGAGCTGGGCGATCTTTACGCGAACGGCAGCGGTGTAGAGAAGTCATCCGAAAAGGCTGAAGAATACTACAAAGCCGCTGCAGATAAGGGTGACGAAGATGCCCGTAAAGCACTTGAAGCACTGAAATAAAAGCAGCCGTAAAACCGGGGCAGCGATATGAAAAAGACCTTTATGAAGAAAAAATTTCTGTCGATGCTCGCAGGAGGAACTCTTACGGGAATGGTGGTTTCCGTGCTGCTCATCCTGGATACGGTGATCGCAGGCATATTCATCGGAGATAAAGCAGTAGCAGGGGTAAACCTTGTCAATCCGCTGTATAATCTCGCATCCTTTTTTTCGATGCTTTTTTCCCTTGGAGTTCCCATACTTTATTCCAAAGCCATGGGAGATTTTGATGATGAAAAAGCAGAAAGGTACTTCCATGTCGGGATTACCGCATCCGTGGCCGTCGGCGTCATCATGTTCATCCTTGCATTTCTTTTCAAAGAGGAATACCTGCTTTATTACGATGCTGATCCGGTGATCCAGGGCTATGCGCTCTCATACTGCTTTTGGATGCCGTTTCTTTTTCTTATCCTTCCTGTCCAGAACCTCATGTGTGAAATGGTCTTTTCCGACGGAGACGAGAGGCTGAGCCTGGCTGCAAATATCGCAGAGATCACCGCAAAGATCATTTTCTCCGTACTCCTGGTGGGAAGGTTCGGCACAGCCGGGATCGCCATAGGCTCCCTTGCAGGTGCGATCTGCTCCACTGCCGTTTGTATGGTACACCTTGCCGGGGAAAGATGCTCGCTTAAGCCCGGATTCTGTTTTTCAGTGAAATTATTGTCCGAGGCTGTAATATACGGACTGACGGACTCAGGAGTCTGGCTTTTCATGGCAGTCTTCTCAGCGGCACTAAATAAATACGTAGCACACAGTCTGGGCTCGGATATGCTCGTCCTTGTGTCCGTAGTAAACCTTATCCGCGGGCTGCAGCTTTTCTTTGACGGCATAGGAGAGGCGATCACGCCGATCATCAGCATATACTATGCCGAGCAATGCTATGCGGGAATAAAAAGGATATGGAAGACCGCAAAAACGATAGCCGTTGCGGAAGGCCTGATATTAGGCATCCTTTGCTTTATATCTGCGGATATGATACCCGGCCTGCTCGGTATCACGAATGCTGAGGTTGCCGGATACGCCTGCAGCGGAGTACGGATACTTGCGATAAGCCTTCCCGCCGTAAGCATGATCTTTCTGCTCACAGCCTATTATCTTGTCGCGGGTGAGATAATCTTCAGCTTTATGGTAAATGCCTTAAGGGATGCCCTCCTTTCCATCCCGTTTGCCATCATCGGAAATCATTTTTGCGGGATATACGGCATGTTCTTCGGCATCGCGCTGGCTCCGTATGCGTCATGGCTTTTTGTCATAGTCTATATCACGATAAGATACGGTTACAAAGCCTATCCCCTGATACCCGGGGAAAATGTCCATTCTTATCTCTTTGAATTCCGGGCGGTGCCTGATGAGATCCTGACGGCACGGGATAAGGCCGGAGAGGTCCTTTTGAAAAACGGATTTGAGAAGCAGTCCGTGTCGCGGGTAATGCTTTTATTCGAAGAGAGCTTCATGCTGGTCCATAAAAAAAATAAAAACGGAGGAGTATACGCAGAATGCTCCATCGTATATACCGGTGACAGGCTGAAGCTTGTAGGAAGGGATGACGGCATGACTTTTGATCTTTCCGATGAGGATATGAAGATCGATTCCCTGGGCGGTTATGTCCTGTCAAGACTGACGGCACAGAAGTGTATGTGGTCAAAGCATCTGGTCGCGATGAGCTTCAACAGCAATATCTTTGAACTGAGTATGAAGCAGATTTCATCATCCGAAGCGTAGCCGCCTGAGTATGATCTGTGTTATACTGATCGGATAGTCTTTTCCATTCAGCTACAGATTTGAAATGAGGTTTATATGTTTACCTGGAACCTGCAATACATATCGAAAATAAGGCTTTCCGATACCCTCAGGCAGTTAAGGATCGACACGGAGAGAGGGGATGTCCTGATCAGGATCCATACCGCGATCCATACGAAGGAGGAGGCCGTTGAGCTTGCCGGTTTCATAAAGGGCATTATACCGGGGGCGCATATCCTCGGGACAAGCACACCTGCCGTGATACATGAAGGAAGGCTCTATCCGGAGCAGTGTCTCATATCGATAACCCAGATGGCGGAAGCAGGACTGGGATCCGTAATGCTCGACCTGTCCGGCAAAGAAGACAGTATTTCCGCGGCCGGGCTCTGTACCGACATCAAAAATTCCATCGTTAAAAATGATGATGCTCTTATGTTAGTTTTTTTCACAAACAGATACCATGATATAAAACGCTTTGTGGATGCTTCCAGGGATATCATGCCGCAGATCAGGATGATCGGCGGCGTAGCCGGAGGGACAACCCTGACCGGAAGCGGCACGGAACAGGCGGGCTTTGTTTTTGATGAAAAAGGATGCTCCGAAAACGGAGTGATCGCCGTCAGTATAAACGGAGAGAGAGCGGAATACACCGGCTCGGTCGTTACCGGAGTACAGGTGGTGGGAGAAGAGCTTGAGATCACGGATGCGAAGGACAATATGGTCACAGCCATCAATGGCATATCCGCATCGGAGAAATACAGGGAGGGTGTAGGAGATGCCGTGCGGGAGAAGCCGGAGCTTGCATTGTTCTTTCCGCTGGTCTATCCGGAGCGTCATGATGTTCCTTTTATGTTCGGATACAGTGAAGAAGGGCTTCACACCAATCATAATATGGATGTCGGAGATAAGCTTAAAAGGGGCTTTATCTATGACAGGAAGATCGTTGCGGACAACCGCAGCGCGTTCAATAAGATAGAGACCTTTGAGAAGGTTGAGACTCTGTTTGGATACAGCTGCAGGGACAGGTCAAGGATGTATCCCAACAGCGTCATGTGGGAGCTTTCGCTGTACGCGAATTCAAATGTAAGCGGATGCCTGACAGAGGGAGAGATAGGCTTTTTTGATGATATGAATGTATTCACCAACTGCGTATTTGTCATAGCTGCCGCGGGAGAGAAGGAATCCATCCAGCAGTTAAATCCCTATGTTTTTTCCAATACTGAATCCCTTGAGGCTGATAACAGCCGGCTCATCGGTTATCTGATGGAAATGGAGAGCGACAGCGGATCTGCTTCGGCCGTGGCTTCCAGTCTCAGGGAAGTGATCAAGGACTGTGAGCTGAAGCTTCTTTACACGGAAAATGACGGCATACTCAATGAAGCGTCCCTTAATATGGACATAAAGCTGAACGGCTACGACAGGGTATGTCTGATCGATGTGCTTGATGTATCGAGCATGCGCTTAGTCTTCCCCGAGCAGAAGATAGAAGCGACGCTCAAAAACTATGTTTCAAAATGCGCCGCGTTTGTTTCCGTAAGGGATTACCGCATGTATATGATCGACAAGTGGAAGATAGCCGTGGCGGCGCCGTCCTTTATGGTTTCCCTGCAGGGCTTTGTCGATGATATGAAGCATCTGCAGAAGATATTGTTTGAGACATCCGAACAGTACATAGCGATAGTGCCGGTCTTCTGCGTGATAAACGGATGTACGGTGGATAATATCAGCTATATATACAGCTCCGCACTGCTTGAGATGATGAATAAGAACACACAGTTCCATGTGTGTGACGGCAGCAGCAAGGATGTCGATGAAGAGAGCATCCGTGAAAGATATCATATGGTCAATGTCATAAACTATGCGCTTTCACATGACAAAGTCATACCCTACTATCAGGGGATATATGACAACAGAACAAAGCAGATCCATCATTATGAGGCGCTGATGCGCCTTGAGGATGAGAACGGAAAGATGTATTTCCCGGGTAATTTCCTGGATGTGGCAAGATCCTTCGGTCTGCTGTATGATGCGCTCTCGCAGACGATGATCAAAAAGGTCTTTGAAAAATTCAGGGCTTGTCCGGATAAATCCGTAAGCATCAATGTGGGTATGCGTGATATTAAGAACGAAGAGATCACGGAGTATATTTACGGCTTTCTTGCGACAGTCAGATATCCGGGCAATTTTATCTTTGAGATACTGGAAAATGAAGATGTCGACGATTATGACCTCCTTGTGAGCTTTGTAGATACCATACATAAGCTTGGCGGGCTTATCTCCATAGACGATTTCGGAAACGGCTATTCAAACCTGCAGCATATAGCCAGCATCCATTCCGACTATATAAAGATCGATGGTTCCATAGTGAAAAACTGCAGCCGTGATCCGGAGTCTGAAAACCTGGTCGCGCTGGTATCCGACTGGAGGAGGCTCTCCTTCCGTGATGTGAAGATAGTGGCGGAATTTGTGGAGAATGAAGATATCCAGAACAAGCTTGAAAAGTATGACATAGACTTTTCGCAGGGATATCTTTTCGCCGTTCCCACTTCGGAGATCACCGATCATGACTGAAAATCATCCAGCGAGTCGTAAGAAACATAACGGTACAGAAAATGATCAATGATAAGAACTATAAAACTATAGGTCTTCTTCTGGAGGATTCATTTACTGATTATCCAAAGGATGTGACTCACAGCGTGGTCCATTCCGTAATGAACAGGAAGGATATAAGGCTCGTGATGATCACCGGCAGGCAGGATGACAGTACGGACAGCGAAGACAGAGAACATCTGTATAAGCAGATGTATAATTCTATATACAGGATAAACAGCCTGTGTCATTTTGACGGTCTTCTGGTAGCGATACCGAATCTTTTCGGGCGTGAGGATCTGTTCGCCCGGGGGAAGGAACTTTTCGGAAATATCCCGAGAGTGATCATATCCCTCGAGGATCCTGATGAGATCACGGTGAATTATGACAATGCGATGGGCATCGTAGAGGCTCTCGATTATCTTGTAAGGATAAAGGGCTTCACCAGGATCTGCATGCTCGGGGGAAGAGATGACAATCCGGACGCTATAGAAAGAAAAAAGGCATTCTGCGGCTATCTGGCAGAGGCGGGCCTTATTTTCACCGAGGATATGTATGAGAAGACAGATATGACTGTCAATACCCGGGGGGCCGCCGCAAGGCTGCTTGAGAGGAATCCGGACGCGCAGGCCATATTCTGCGTGAATGACCAGTCGGCGGAAGGGCTTTATGAAGCAATGAAGGCAAAAGACCTGATACCGGGGAAGGACATCATGGTATTCGGATTTGATAACGCCGCGAGAGCAGGACAGATGATCCCTCCCCTTTCGTCGATAGGAGTTGCAGGAGCCACCTTAGGAGGGAAGGCGCTGGAAATACTCCTGGATATGATAAACGGACAGGAGGTAAGCCCGGTGCGTATCCCTACCCGCCTTTACGGCAGGGAGTCCCTTAAATACGAGTCATATGAGATTACGACCAGGGATATACTCAGGGCAGACAGCGCTTTTATCTACAGCTTTTTTGATGACTGTTTCTACAGATACGGAACCGAGATCGTGGATCCGGGTGACATCGATCTGCGGAGGCTTTTCTATGAGATCGTATCCGGAATGATGTCTGCCGCAAAAAACAGATACATGGATGACAAGCATATATCCCGGCTCCGGCATCTTATTGATATTTTCTTTCAGAACGGAGCCATGCGTTACACGGATGCGGCAAAATTTGTCCGCAGTCTGTCAAGGCTGCAGGGCAGTATGAATGAGATACAGGGAAAAGGCTACGTTAACACCGACAACAACAGGCTGTTTTCATATATCAGGGACAAGGCGATACAGGCGCTGACTTTCGAGAGGAGCGCGGAGGGAAAGAGATATTACACCGTTCGGGAAACGAATTTTGAATTTATGATAAATACAGCAGGCTATGGGGCGCACGGCGGAGCCGGGATAGAAAACGTGATCCGGAACCTTAGCAAGGTCGGATTTGATAATGCCGCCCTTTACCTTTTTGATAAGCCAAAGGAATATACGGGAGCCCTGACTGATACGATACCTGACGAGGTAAATCTTCGGTATGTCCTGAAGGAAGGGGAAATATTTGAGATACCCGAGGAGCGGAGAAGATGCCGGGTGGATGAAATATATACGAGAAGAGAGCTTCCGCATGAGACAATGGGATATGCTTCATATCCACTGTTTTACGGCGGGGTTTTACTGGGGATACTGGTGACCGGCATCAGCAGGAAAATAATGGACAGCGGCGGATATATGTCATTTCTTATAGGAAGAGCTATCTATGAAAACTCACCCGAAATGCTGACATAAACCGTTCATCCTGCCAAACCTATTTCATCAGTCTGATCAGTGTCAGGAACAGGGTATCGGGTTCAACAGGTTTGGTAAGATGAGCGGTCAGACCGTTTTGGAGGGATCTTTGTACATCCTCCTCAAAGGCATTTGCCGTTAGTGCTATTATCGGTACTTCCTTTGCGTCACTTCTGTCCATCGCCCGGATCTGACAGGTGGCTTCGATACCGTCCATTTCCGGCATGCGCATATCCATAAGGATAGCGTTGTAAAAATTATCCTCACTCTCTGTAAACATTTCCACCGCTATCCGCCCGTTTTCTGCATGATCCACATGGATATTCTTGGCTTCCAGGAGCATCTTCATGATCTCTGCATTGATCTCCATATCCTCGGCAAGCAGTATATGCCTGCCCGCTAATACTTCATAATCAGGCTCGTCCTTAAGCTCCCCGGGATTAACTTCTACGGCTTTCTCCTTTGATGTCTCTAAGGGGATCGTAACCGTAAAGGTACTGCCGGCGCCTTTTTCACTTTCCACATTAATGCTTCCGTTCATCATATCGATTATACTTTTTGTAATAGACATACCAAGACCGGTACTCCCGTACTTTGTAGTGGTGGATGAATCTTCCTGGCTGAAGGTATCAAAAAGCCTGGGCAGAAAATCCTTGTCCGTCCTTGTCTATCATATAGCGGAAGGTACAGACTTTTTCATTTTTCAGATTCTCCCGTATGGACTCCGGTGCTATGAACCTTATGAACTCCTCCCGGTATGCTTCACTCACGTTGTCATTTGCATATTTTTTAAGTGTGGCGGTATAGGGGAAATGCCTGCCCCTGGCGATACCGTTGTCTATCTTGCTGTGAGTCTGATAGCAGATGCCGTCATCCTCGTCAAGATCGATGTAGTACACGCCCCTGCTCCTTATTATATTTATTATATGTATTTCTGCTGATATCAACAAGCTGTTCTCTGCCTGACAGTGTTTTCTCAATATTTTTTTTGGTATAATAAAATCAATTTTCAAAATGGATTGACTGATATGCTGAAAAGAAATGAAAAGCTGATCAGAACTAAGCTCCTTAAGTACCTGGCTCCCGCCATTATGACTAACCTGGCGCTACAGGTCGGCAATATCGTGGACATGATCATGGTCGGCAATATTCTTGGAACAAATGAGATGTCCGCTGTGCAGATCAGCGGTACGATCCTGCTGGTCATACAGATACCTGGCTGGATGCTTGGGGTCGGAGGCAGCATTGTGGTGGGGAACTGTCTGGGAAAGAGGGATCTGGAAGGTGCTTCCAAGGTCTTCTCATCCTGCCTGTTTGCTGTGTTTGTAAGCGACGCGGCCCTGATGCTTTGTTCTTTATTTGCAGGACCGATCGCCACGCTGCTGACTGCAGGGGAGGGAGTCCTGACCGCAGATGTGACCAGTGTAGTCCGGGTGATGTTTCTCGGAACCCCTGTGGTCGGTATATGTCTTTTGATGATGAATATCATGGCAGTGGATAATAATCCGGTGATGTCAACTGTCTATGT
>CACZRA010000163.1 GCA_902783395.1 uncultured Lachnospiraceae bacterium | reverse complement strand
GACTGGGATAATAAGATCCTTGAGCTTGATAATAAAAGCATTGATGTGGTCTGGAACGGTATGACGCTTACGGATGAGGTCGCTTCAGCCATGGCATGTACAAAGCCTTATCTGAATAATGCCCAGACTGTAGTCGTAAAATCGGATATGGCATCAAAATATGCGACGATAGATGATATTAAAAACCTTACCTTTGCTGTAGAGGCAGGTTCCGCGGGAGAATCTGTTGCCGAAGAGGTGGGCTTTAACTGCACGGCAGTGACATCTCAGGCCGATACACTTATGGAGGTTGAGGCAGGTACATCTGATGCCGCCATAATCGATTCGCTTATGGCCGGAGCAATGGTCGGTGAGGGAACGAGTTATACTGATCTTACACATACGGTAGATCTTACTTCGGAGGAGTATGTTGTGGGATGCAGGAAGGGATCGGATCTTGCCGCATTCATAGATGAAGAGATAAAGAAATATACAGATGACGGACAGATTAAGACTATCGCCGAGAAATACGGTGTACAGGAGGCACTGGTAAAGTAACAGATGTTCGCTAACGTTACCCTTACCCTGCTGGGAGGATTCTTACAGACACTTAAGCTTTTTGTGCTTACACTGGCTTTCGCTCTTCCGCTGGGACTTATCATAAGCTTCGGATCCATGTCGAAGGTTCAGGCGATAAAAGTGCCTGTGAGATTTGTGATCTGGGTGATAAGGGGAACGCCGCTGATGCTTCAGCTTCTGGTAATGTATTACGGTCCCGGCATCATTCTGGGTCTGAATGTATGGGGCTCCGGAGACGGCGGCAGGTTTGTGGCAGCTCTTGTTGCGTTTGTAATAAACTATTCATGCTACTTCTCTGAGATATACAGAGGAGGAATACAGTCGATACCCGTGGGACAGTACGAAGCAGGGGAGGTGCTCGGTATGACCAGGAGCCAGATTTTTTTCAAGGTCATACTTCTTCAGGTTATAAAAAGAATAGTTCCGCCGATATCGAATGAGGTCATAACTCTTGTGAAGGATACGTCTCTTGCCAGAGTTATCGCGGTGTATGAGATAATCTGGGAGGGTCAGTCATTTATTAAGAGTGCCGGGATCATCTGGCCGTTGTTCTATACCGGAGTTTTCTATTTATTATTCTCCGGATTGCTGACGGTATTATTCGGACAGATAGAGAAGAGATTATCATATTTCAGGTAGACCTATGGCTATACTTGAAGTGAAAAACCTAAAAAAGAGTTTTGCGTCAACCGAGGTCATCCATGATATAAGCTTCAGCATGGAGGAGGGGGAGACCATTTCCATAATAGGCTCCTCCGGCTCCGGAAAGACGACACTGCTGAGGTGTCTGAATTTTCTTGAGACACCGGATGCGGGAGTTATAGCGGTAAGGGATGAAGTTCTTTTTGACGGAAGTGTTTCCGGGGCTATGCAGGAGGAAGCAATAAGAAGGAGGAGACTTCATTTCGGACTGGTATTCCAGTCATTCAACCTTTTTCCCCAGTACACGGCCCTTGAAAATGTTACTTTGGCGCCGAAACTGCTGTGCAGGGAGAATAAGAACCTGGAGCCGGAAAAGATCCTGGCACGGGCAAAGGAACTTCTTTCGGAGATGGGTCTTTCGGAAAGGATGGAGAATTACCCTCATGAACTGTCGGGAGGACAGCAGCAGAGGGTCGCTATAGCAAGGGCGCTTGCCCTGAATCCGGATATACTTTGTTTTGACGAGCCTACATCGGCGCTTGATCCGGAGCTTACAGGGGAGGTGCTGAGAGTGATAAAGGAGCTTGCAGAGAACAATACAACCATGATAATAGTTACCCATGAAATGTCTTTTGCTCATGATGTTTCTGACAAGGTGATCTTCATGGACAAGGGCGTGATCGCTGAGGAGGGGACTCCGGAGGAGGTCATAGATCACCCTAATAATGAGAGAACGATAAGATTTCTGTCAAACTATAAAAACGGTAATCAATAGGAAGTTTAAGAAAAAAGGGAGGAAGAGATGAGAAGATTTTGGGCAGTTACGATGACTGTGACGATGCTTGCTTTGATCATGGCGGGATGCGGCAAATCAGACGATTCCGCAGAGGCAACAGAAGCGACGGAAGCAGTGACGGAGATAGCGATCACCGCTGACACAGCGGAAACGCCTACGGAGCCGGTAGATGTCGAGGTAGAGGAGTATGATTTCTCGGTAACCGAGGAGACCACTGAGGAAGCAACCGTGACCGAAGAAGCTGAGGTGGAGGTGGATGAATTCGGCGTCGCGTCTATAGATGAGGTAAAGCTTTATGCGACAGAATCTGTCCGTATGAGAAAGGAGCCTAATACGGATTCTGAGGTAGCGGGACAGCTCAAGACCGGGGATGAAGTAACCGCTAACGGTAAGTCGGAAGAGTGGCATCGCATTATAAAGAGCAACGGGGATACGGTATATGTGAAATCCGAATATCTTACAGAGACAAAGCCCGAGACAAAAGAAGAGACTAAGAAGACAGAGACAGCCGATACAAACAAAAAGACTACGGAGACAACTACGGACACCGCAGCGGCGGATGCGGCAGCAGCTCAGGCGGCAGCGGCCCAGGCAGCAGCGAATCAGGCAGCGGCAGACCAGGCGGCGGCAGCCCAGGCAGCGGCAGACCAGGCGGCAGCAGCCCAGGCGGCAGCAGCGGCTCAGGCAGCAGCGGCAACAGCATCCGTAGGAAAGTATAAAGATTATGATTTTTCGGAAGCTGCAATAGCAAATGACTGGAATAAGAGTACGATGTGTCAGAATACAGGAAAAACATGGAACCAACTCGGGGAAGGTGAAAAAGCTGATCTGGCCAATCATTACAGTCACTATGGAGCGGCCGGCTGGTAAGGATGTGATCTGAAGAGAGGGTCTTTTGAAAAAAGCTATCTGTATAACGTTTGCGATAATACAGCTTATAACAGTCTCCCTGCTGCTTTTTGCGGCAGGGAGTACTGATTATTATATAAAAAGGGATCAGATGTATCCTAATGCCGCATATGCTTTTGCGGGGCTGCTTCTGACTGCCGTTCTCTGCTTTACGGCGGTAAAGTGCCGCAGAGGCTTTGAAGCATTGTTCTCCGGATATAAACGGGGTATTATCGGAGCCACTATAATTTTGTTCTTTATTTTCTCAGTATTTCTATGTGTCAGCGGTTTTTTCTTTTCGGATTGGGATCCTGCGGCGGTACTTTACGGTGTATACGGTGTGCTGCATGGACATCCTGAGGAGGCAGGAGCAACTTATTTTTCAAATCATCCGAATAATCTACTGCTTGTATGGATATATCTGACAGTACTCCGGATCGCAGGAGTTTTCGGAACTGATTCCGTACTGGTGCTTGTTGTATTTCAATGCATGCTTTCAAGTCTGTCGGCTTATATTTTTTTCCGAATACTCAACAGCCTTACCGGAGATATTACCGTATCGTATACAGGCCTTCTGATATATGAGTTCTGGATAGTGCTTTCTCCGTGGTTTATCATAACTTATTCGGATGAAACAGGGATATTGCTCCCGCTGCTGACATTACGGCTGTATCAGAAGCTCCTGTCTTCGGACCCTGACAGGAAAATGTCACGAATATACTGGGTTATAATGTCGGTGACGGCAGCCGCAGGCTATTTTTTGAAGCCGCAGACAATACTGGCTTATCTGGCGGTAATCGTATTATTCATCTTTGATGGTGAAAAGGAAGCATTGAAAAATCGTATCCCGGGCTTTTTGTACGGTGCTGTCTCTGCTGCGGTATGCATCATTATAATAAAGGCAGCAGTGATACCGTCTCTCGGAATAGAAACAGACAGCAGTAAAAGCTTCGGTATGGCTCATTATTTCATGATGGGGCTTAATGATGAAACGGACGGCGCTTATTCGGATGAAGATACACTCTATACCGACGGTTTTGATACGCCTGAAGCGAAGAGGGAAGCGGATCTGAAGCTTGCATCAGAAAGACTGGAGAAGTACGGGGCAGCAGGACTCATAAAGCATGCAGCAAAGAAGACGATGGTGAATTTTAACGACGGTCTTTTTGCCTGGGGAGTGGATGGGGATTTTTTTGCCGGAAGGAAGCTTGAGGATATAGATGAGATACCTGAAAACCCGGTTACAGAGCGGGTATGGAGTTTTATAATGCCTGAGGGGGCAGCATACGACCGTTATTCATCGATACAGCAGATGACATGGATCACTGTACTTATAATGGATCTCGTGGCTGCAGCCATGATCCTTCTTCGCCGGAGTCAAAGCTCTG
>CACZRA010000162.1 GCA_902783395.1 uncultured Lachnospiraceae bacterium | reverse complement strand
CCTCTGCGGGAGCTTCAGCCTGTTTTTCCTCTGCATCTGCTGTCGCAGGTGCTGCCGCATCCGCTGCCGTACCGCCCTCCGGAGTCTTCTCCGCTATCTGGTTAAGCACACGGGCGATATTCGAGATCGGCGACTTCCATGATCCGAAGAGTCTTCCCAGAAGCTCTTCCCTTGAAGGAACCATTGCAAGCTCCTCAACACCGGCAACATCATAATATGTGCCTTCGATGACAGCGCCCTTTATCTCCAGCTTGTCAGCAGTCTTTGCAAACTTGACGAGCACACGCGCCGGAGCCGTGACATCCTCTTCCGCAAGCGCAAGCGCGGACGGTCCGTCCAGCAGCTTATCAAGCTCAGCAAAATCAGTGCCTTCAAAGGCTCTCTTCATCATGGTGTTTTTGTAGACCTTATAGGAAACGCCCGCTTCTCTCAGCTGTCTGCGAAGCTGTGTGTCCTGCTCTACAGTCAGACCTCTGTGATCCACAAGCACTGCCGCATGAGCAGTCTTGATCTTTTCGGAGATCTCATCGACTATAGGGGCCTTCAGTTCTACCTTTGCCATTCGCTTTTTACCTCCTTATTTTTTTACCGAAATAAAACCCCTGCCAAAAAGACAGGGGTTAAGAAAATCTGCATCAAAACAAAAACTGATCAATCTTCCTCGGCTGGCGTTCTTTCGAAACTTACGATCCTTAGATCACCTGCTGTCTTCGGCAATTACTGATGATACTATCGTGCGCCTTACGTTGTCAAGGCTTTTTTTATTGCATCAAGGAACTCCGGGAAATCATCAAAAGCCTGCAGATCCGGATTGTCCTTCTTTATCTGATCTGTGCTCCTGAAGAGAAATCCTGTCTTCGACGCTCTTATCATAGCCAGATCATTAAATGAATCTCCCGCAGCGATCGTTTCAAAGCCTATGCCCTGAAGCGCCTTTACTGTCGCAAGCTTGGAATTCTCAACCCTCATCCTGTAATCAGTTATCGTACCGTCAGGCGCCACGACCAGAGAATTACAAAAAAGTGTGGGCCGGCTGAGCTTTTTCATAAGCGGTGACGCAAACTGCTCAAAGGTATCCGAAAGGATGAGCACCTGCGCAACGGATCTCAGCTCATCTAAAAAATCCTTAGCTCCGGGAAGAGGGTCTATCCCGGCAATAACATCCTGTATCTCCCTGAGCCCGAGTCCATGCTCCTTGAGTATCCCAAGTCTGTACTTCATAAGCTTGTCATAATCAGGCTCGTCCCTCGTGGTCCGCTTCAACGCGGGGATACCTGACGCCTCGGCAAACGCTATCCAGATTTCGGGCACCAGCACGCCCTCCATATCAAGGCAAACTATATTCATAACCGTATCTCCTTATACAGCAAGGGCTCTGCTTTATCCGGCAGAGCCCGTCTGGTCCTTATTTCCGAGTTTTCACTTACTATTTCTCGTAATTGATCACTTCGTTACAAAGAATATGTCTCGGGAGTCCGTTCACATATACAGGGATAAGCTCACCTATGATCAGCGGACGGGCATACTTGATATACTCGTCTGTGATCGAGCAGCCGTCAGCTCCGATATACTCATCGGGAACCGCCCTCTCAACATTGGCGATCTGATGTATATCATAAGAAGAAGTACCGCACTCATAGGGCGAATCTCCGTCCCTTTTAAGTATTATCATCTCACCGGTCTTGCCCTGATCCGCAGCGACCACGGCATCATGTCCGACCTGGAAAGCTTCGTTGATATCCGTAAGGGATGCGATATGCGTTCCCGCTCTCTGCAGTGTCGAAAGCTCAACGGCTCTGGTCTTAAGACCGTACTCTGCAGCTATCCTGTGAGCAAGAGTGGTAGCTGTGCCTCCCATCTGCTTATGTCCGAATGCATCAACAGGAACGGAATCAGCCTCAAGCTCGCATACATATCTGCCGTCAGCAAGCTTCACGCCTTCGGATACCGCGATAACGACCGAAGTCCTTGTCTCTGAAAGAGTCTTTACCTTCTTCATGAATTCATCCATGTCAAAGGTCCTCTCGGGAAGATATATGGCATCGACACCCTCGCAGTCAGGTCCCTTTGCAAGCGCTGCCGCTGCGGTGAGCCAGCCTGCATTTCTTCCCATTATCTCAACTATGCAGATAGTAGGCTTCTCAGCTCCGAAGGATGCATTATCCCTGATGACCTCCTTAAGGGAGGTAGCGATATATTTTGCGGAGGAACCGTATCCCGGACAATGATCGGTGATCGGAAGGTCATTGTCTATCGTCTTGGGTACACCCATGAACTTCTGTGTCTTGCCATGGGCAGCCGCATAGTCCGAAAGCATCTTCACGGTATCCATGGAATCATTTCCTCCTGCATAGAAAAGATACTGGATATCATGCTTTTCCATGATCTCAAAGACCTTCTCATATACATCCTCATGTCCCTCGATCTTAGGCATCTTGAAACGGCAGCTTCCGAGGAAAGCGGACGGAGTCCTCTTCAGGAGCTCCACACCCATATCATCCGAAAGATACTGATCCAGATCCGTCAGCTTGTCCTTCAGGAATCCCTCTATACCGTGTACCATTCCGTATACCTTGTTGACTCCGAGCTTCTTTGCTGCGACATAAACACCCGCCACTGATGAATTGATGACGGCTGTAGGTCCGCCTGACTGTCCTACTACGATGTTTCCTTTCATTTTTCCTCTCCTTTATATAAAAGTCTTATTGCGTTTACGTTAAAATCAGTAATGATTTTTCACACAGATAATAATTCTATCTTAATCCCCCTTCATTTACAACTACCTTTGACACATGCAGGCATTGCGGGTATCATATCGGGTATGCGCCGATGTTGGAACTGGCAGACAAGCAGGATTTAGGTTCCTGTGTCGCAAGACGTGTGGGTTCAAGTCCCACTCGGCGCATATCATTATCTACGACAGTTTGCTCTGCAGAGCCATAATGACCTTTGCGAGCTTTTCATGATCGAATTCACCGTCGCCCAGGCTTATCACCCCTCTTAGCGGAGAGAATCTCAGCAGCTCCCGGTTCATCTTGTCGTTTATTGCATTTAAGGCTTTTGATTTTTCATTCTTATCGATATGAAGATATGAGTTTACCAGAGGCCTTAATATATCCGTCAGTCTCGGATCATCCATCAGATCTCCGAAGCAGGTGTTTTCGGTGATGGCCGGCACACGCTTGCGGGTTGATTCCACATTCACCTTTTTCACATATTTGATGTCCCGGCTCGACGATCCGGCTTCTATCATATAGTCGCCGCCTGCCACATACCAGTCATGGATCTCCTTGTCCCAGTAGGCAAACGCCCTGCTGCCGAGCTCAAAAGTAACCGTCTTTGTTTCTCCGGCTCTCAGCGTTACCTTTTCAAACGCCTTAAGCTCATGCACGGGTCTCGGTATCCCGTCCTGAGGAGGAGCCACATATATCTGCACTACCTCTTTTCCCGCCATCCGGCCTATATTGGTCACATCGACAGAGACCGTGAGCATATCCGTATCCTTTATCTTCCTCTTGGACACCTTAAGGTTTGAGTACTTATATGTAGTGTAGGACAGCCCGTGCCCGAACGGGAAAAGCACTTCCATATTTTTGGAATCATAATATCTGTACCCGACAAATACTCCCTCCGCATAGTCTACGTTGTCGAGGTAGCCGGGGAAATTAAGATATGACGGGTTGTCCTCGAGCTTTTTCGGAAATGTCTCCGGAAGCCTTCCGCAGGGATTCGCCTTACCGAAGAGCAGATCATATTCAGCGGTTCCCACATTCTGCCCCCCGAGATACATCTCAAATATACCCTTCACCTCTTTTTCCCAGGGCATTTCCACTGCAGAACCGTTATGAAGCACCACTACCACGTTAGGCTGCACCTTAAGGATCTCATCGATAAGTATATTCTGGTTTTCCGGCAGGGACATATCATTTCTGTCATATCCCTCCGATTCAATAATATCCGGAAGACCGGCAAAGATCACCGCAACGTCGCTTTTCTTTGCGGCATTTACAGCCTTTGTGATAAGTGTCCTGTCTGCTTCCTCTTTATCAAGGTCATATCCGTCCGCATATATCAGGTCATGTCCCTTACCCTTTGCGGCATCCATGAACGACGTGACCTTATACGAATTAATATGCGAGCTTCCTCCGCCCTGATATCTGGGAGCTTTGGCAAATTTTCCTATGACAGCGATAGTATCATTCTTATCAAGGGGAAGTATGCCTCCCTCATTCTTAAGAAGGACAGCACTTTCCTCCTCGATCTTCCCGGCGAGCTCGTGGTCGGAATCCTTATCCCATTTCACATCCTTCTGCTTTTTCGTTTCATACTTGTCTATCCACCTGAGGATACGCTCGACCGACCTGTCCAGGATCTTTTCCGAAAGAGTTCCGTTCTGAACAGCCTCTACGATCTCCCTGTCATTTATCCCGTAGGATCCCGGCATTTCCAGATCAAGCCCTGCAGCGATCCCCTTGGGTCTGTCATTTACGGCTCCCCAGTCGCTCATAACGACCCCCTCATAGCCCCATTCATCGCGGAGTATATCCGTGAGATATTTTTTATTTTCCGAAGCATGGAGACCGTTTATCCTGTTGTAGGAACACATGACCGTCCATGGAGATGCATTCTTTACGGCTCCCTCAAAGGCCGCAAGATATATCTCGCGCATTGTCCTCTCATCAACCTTTACGCTGACGGTAAGCCTTCTTGTCTCCTGATTGTTCGCGGTAAAATGCTTGATGGATGTTCCGACGTTCCTGCTCTGGACTCCTTTAATTAAAGCTCCCGCAAGCTCCGAAGCCAGCATCGGGTCCTCCGAATAATACTCAAAATTCCTGCCGCACAGCGGAGAACGTTTGATATTTACCGCAGGTCCCAGAATAGTTGCGATATTCTCAGCCTGGCACTCCGTACCGATGGCCTTGCCCATCTTATTCAGGAGAGACCTGTCAAAAGAAGAAGCGGTCGCACACGCAGCAGGGAAACATACCGCCTTTATACTCTCATAGGCTCCGGTATGATCCGGAGACTTAGGCTGCTTCCTCAGGCCATGCGGACCGTCGCTCACCATTATTTCCGGTATTTTCTGACTCTTTACCGCCTTGGTATGCCAAAAATCCCTGCCCGAGCACAGAGAGGCTTTTTCTTCCAGCGTCATAGAGCTGACTACCTTTTTATAATCCATGGAGACCCCCTTTTTCATGATCAAAAGTAACAGATGTGACTATAAAAGTATACCACAAAACCATCGTAATTATGATATACAAAATTACGATTCTTGTTTTTTATCGAAAAAACAAGAATCGTATTGGATCATATAGAAATACTGTCAGTTAAGGAACGAATCCACTCCATCGGCGATCCCCTTCGCCATCTTCCACTGATAGTCATCTGTAGCCATCAGTGAATCTTCATTGGGATTTGTCATATAACCGACCTCGACGATCGTCACGGGCACCTGACACCAGTTTATGCCGCTCATCGTATCGGTCTCCCACACACGCTCCTTTTTACATCCGGTAGCCGAAACCAGACCGTTCAGCACATCCGTGGAAAGCTCCTTGCTCTGCGAAGCCAGAGATCCGTTGTACGGATTTGACGGCGTCTGGCATATTGTCATGGCTCCGTTTGCCGATGAATTCTCCGAACCGTTCGCATGAACCCTTATGAATGCATTGGCTCCGGCATTGTTTGCGATCTGAGCTCTTTCAGCATTAGTAATATTTACATCATTTGTTGTGCGTACCATTATCACCTGATAGCCCCTTTTCTCAAGTTCCTGCTGAAGCTTCAGTGATACGGCAAGCGTCAGCTCATATTCCTTCAGCCCGGACGCTACACCGCTGGTGCCGCCCGCAACCTTGGTCTTCATCTCGCTCGCTCCCGGACCTATGGGCTCTTTACCGGTATTTGCCTTGGCCTGATGCCCCGCATCTATGACAACGACCCTGCCTGATCCTGAAGCAGTGACCGGCTTCTGCTCAGCTGTATTATCGGCTTCAGCCTCACCGGTCTCTTCACCGGCTCCGGCAGCATCATTATCCGATACAGCGTTTTCTTCATCAGGCTTTTCATCGTTTTCCGTTTTATTATCAGCCGAAAAAAGTGAATCATCGGATACCGCTCCGTCATCCGCGGAGAATAAGCTTCCCGCCGGCAGCTCGCTCCCCTTGACCGAAGCCTCACCCGCGGTTATGGTCACCATCGGATATATGCCTCCTCCATCAGCCGGTTCGGATGTGTCCACAATCTGTACCGCAAGCGGCGACACATCATCCGCTTCTATGGAAAAACCCTCGACCGCTTCCGATGCTTCGGAGGACTCCTCATCCCCGCCGTCCTTTCCGGCACAGCCGGCCGTTACCAGCATCAGAACCAGCAGGATCATGGGCATCATCCATTTTATATTAAAGCGCTTATTCATCTGTTACCTCCGAAAAAGCAACCCTTATCGTAAGGGTATCACCGGCCTCAAGTCTGTCTATCTTATTCCGCGGTATCCTCTCGCCATCGCGCAGTATTTCCGAAATATTCATATCCCGCGGCATTGAAATATCCGATATGCATTTGCCGGCCCAGCTGTCCCCCGCAGTGAGCAGCAGCCGTACATTATGTTCGGCCGGAGCTGATCCTCCATCCTTAACGTTGTTATACTGCTCTATGAACCCGGCAGAAATGATACCGGTAGGGACCGCCACAGCGCCCACTCCGAGGAAGGCTATGACCGTGCCCATGATCCGGCCCAGTGTAGTCACGGGGTAGATATCCCCGTATCCCACGGTAAGCAGGGTCGATCCGGCCCACCAAAGCCCCGAAAGCGCATTCTGAAACACCAGGGGCTGTGCATCGTGCTCCACGCTGTACATACAAAGACTTGCCGCGATCATCAGCACGATGATCATGGACATGGATGTTATCAGCTGCTGTTTCTTGCTGTAGATAACGGCGCTGATGACACTGAAGGAGTCCGAATATGCTCCTATCCGGAAAATCTTGAAGCTCCTCATCACCCTGAAGACTCTGAACACTGCGGTCCCCCGCGGAAAGAACGCAGGCAGGAAGGCAGGCAGAAAGGAAAGGAGATCCACTATGCCGGAAATGGAAAAAAAATACCGCAGGGTCGCTTTGGCCTTTGGCATATCGGGATACAGGTGATCCGCCGTCCATATCCGCATGATATAATCCAGCGAAAAAAACACCAGAGTGACTGCTTCCGCGGCTAACAGAGCCCCTCCAAAAGCAGCCCTGGCCTCATCAAAGGTCAGGGCTATGCTCACCGCAATATTCAATACTATCATGGAAAGGTTGACTATATCATATGCACGGCTGATGCCGTCCTCAACGAAGCCGACCTCCACCATATCGAATACTGTGTCTTTTAATTTCTTTATGCTCATAGGCTCCGCAGATTACCGATCTGCATCGGCAGTCATTTGCCCGCTTTCGTCGCTTTCTCCTCCGCAGCCTTTCCGCTGGGTCTTACAAGCGTTAAGCAGAGTACCAAAGCTATCACATACATGATCCCCGTAAATATCAGCACATTCTGATATCCCTGAGGATTGACGGGATATCCGTCTATTTCCGTAAATTCTCCGGTATGATTAACTATATAAGTCGCTATCTGGTTTCCGGTAAGTCCCGCAAAAGCCCATGCCGAAAGGGTAAGACCGTGGATCGCGGAAATGCTTCCCATTCCGTAGTGGTCGGAAAGCAGAGTCGGTACATTGGAGAAACCTCCGCCGTAGCCCGCGTTTACTACCATGATCAGGCCGAGTACCAGAGCGATAAGAAGTCCGTTTCCGTATCCGTTCTTTATTCCGCCCGTGATCATGACCAGCGCGGTAAATACTATTGAAAGTATAAAGATGAGCTTATATATGGTATTCCTGTCCTTAAGGAAATCCGCCCATGCCGAAAAGCCCAGACGTCCGCCGGCGTTGAATATGGCAGATATGGATGAGATGATTCCCGCAAACGCCACAAGGCCTATACATTTTACGATCGGTTTCTCTTGCGAGATAAGTGCCAGGCCGCAGGTGATATTAATGTAAAACATGACCCATATACCAATATAATTTGTAACCGGCTTTGACTTGATGACCTCCCAGGTGCTGGGTTTTTTCTCATCGGCACTCGGCTCATGCCAATCCGCAGGCTTCGCAAGAAGAAGATGTCCGCAGAACATCATGACAAAATAAACCCCGCCGAGTATCCAGAACATCTTGTAAACACCGCCTTCCATGGAATTAAGGATGGATGTCATTATAGGACTTGCGATCGCCTTGGCAGCACCGAAGCCCGCTACCGCCAGACCCGTGGCGAGCCCCTTGTTGTCCTTAAACCAGAGCATAAGGGTCTTAACCGGAGAAAGATAGCCTGTCCCGAGACCTACCCCCATTATGAATCCGTAGCTGATAAAGATACCGACAAGGGCGAGCACGCTGCCCTGATGCTTTCCGCCGTAAAATATGAAAAACCCGGTAAGGATCATCCCTGCCGAAAAGCAGAAGGTCGCAATAAGAGATGATTTATGGATATCTCTCTCGACAACATTGCCCAAAAAAGCGGCAGACATTCCAAGGAAGAAAATGGCAAAGCTGAACGCCCACTCAACACTGGATTTACTGTGCCCTATATGATCGGCTATCTCCTGACTGAATACAGACCAGCAATAAACGGTTCCTATGCTGCAGTGCAGAAGCAGCGCCGGTATAGCCGCACGGATCCATTTATTCGTGCGCCATCCGCCCTGCGCCTTTTCATTTGTCGCCATCTTTTTACCTCCGGAAATGTTATTATTGTTTTAACTCAGCACCACATAATACCGCATTTCTACGCAATTATCAATATCCTGCAAGCGCCTTTAGCCTTGCAAGCTGTTCATCCATCTCCGTCACAAGAGCGCTGTAATCCCTGTCCTCTCCCGCGCGCAGAGCTTCGGTTATCTCGATCACAGGCCTGGCCAGCGGTGTAAGAGACAGATTCGTCACCACTCCCTTTAAGGCATGCGCGGCAGAAAAAGCCTCTTCATAATTCTTTTCGTTTATCTTTTCCTTAAGCTTTTCAAAATTCGCATCATCTAAGGATTTTCCGACGAGCATGATATAAAAGTCGGCATTGTTCATACACCTTTCAAGCGCATCATCCGTGTCCGCCCCATATTCCTTTAATGCATCCAGTGTTATCATTTTCCCTCCATATGCCGTATTCTACAGCATCCACTCGTGATATTACTTCAAACATAAAGGCTTCCGGGACGTTTCCCGAAAGCCCTGTTATACAACCTGAAAAAAACTGCAGAATCAATGAAGCTGGATATTCTGAAGCGCGTTTGTCTGAGCCGCACGATCTTCCTTATTCTTCTGAGCCATCTGCTGCTGGGCTTTATTGAGAAGCTGGTTCTTTCTCAGCTTCATAAGCTCCGAAGCCATATCCGTATCCTTCACTCTTGAATATGCGGATGTCGTGTTCTCATGAACATTTGCCAGATTCTTTGTGGTCGAAGACATCCTGTTGTACTGTGCTCCGAGCCCCGATCTCTGATCCTGAAGTGTCTTGATCGCATCCGAAATAGGTGTGAGCGCAGCCCTCGAGCCTTCCGCGGTCGAAAGATCTATCCCGCCTATTCCCAAAGTATTTGCATCCATCGACTTCATACTCACCGTGACTCTGTTTGCTCCGGTATTATCGGTGCCCGCCTGGATATCAGCGCTTCCTCCGTCAAGCAGATG
>CACZRA010000161.1 GCA_902783395.1 uncultured Lachnospiraceae bacterium | reverse complement strand
TACTCTTCGTATTCATCCGGTGTATATAATGCTCCGTTCTCCCTGAGCACGCGTATCTCCCGTGCCGCCTCTTTTATTTCTTCCTCAGGATACCTCCCGTTAAGCCGGTCTGAAAGCTCCCTGTCCGTAATACCGGTATCCTCTTCCATCAAAGGAATAAGATCATATACTATATCATCAACTACATGCACGGCTCCCGAATTTACATCGAGAACTATATTGTATCCGTTATTCTTATACTCGTGTACCATTATCCTTAACCAAAACAAGCGGCAACAGGAATCCTGCTGCCGCCCGGTCTCTGATCGTTTACTGTCTGCTGTTTACTTTTTCTTATTTTCGCAGGACTGATTGCCTACGGTGCAGCTGGTCTTGCACGCTGACTGGCATGAAGTCTGGCACTCACCGCACCCGCCCTTTGCTGCAGATTTCCTGTAATCTCTGGTGTTAAGGGTCTTTATATGCTTCATTTTCCGAACCTCCGTTTAATTTACTTTTATGAAAACCTTTGATAGTATAACATAAGAAGACAGGTGTGCAAAGTCCTTTGCCGCGATAAAGTTTTCTTATATAATATAAATATGCCTGGGGAGTTCGACAGCCTCTGTTTATTTGAACCTACAGATACTTTAAACGGGACTAGAGCATCGGATCCGACAAATGTCAGGCCGCCATGCGGGCTTGCCTGCAGTACCTCGGTGCAGAGCGGAAGACAGGAAAGGATACGTCCATGACCCACCTAGATTTTTCTAGGAGTCAACTTGGCAGGGGAACGGCTCTTTGGGCAAAATGCTAAGAAAGGACGGCTTACATGTCCAAAAGCAAGATCATGATCGTAGATGACGAGCATATTTCGCTCGCCATGACCGAACACATATTATCGACCGCTTATCTCGTCGTATGTGCAAGCTCCGGTGAGGACGCGATACGTCTTTACGAAAAGGAAAATCCCGACATGGTGCTCTCAGATCTGAGGATGCCGGGGATCAGCGGTTTTGAGCTTCAGGAGATCCTCCAGACAAAAACGGGTCATAAGGTGCCTTTCATGTTCATGACTGCGGATCTGGATGACGATATAGAGAGCAAGGGCTTCGAAACAGGGGCTCTTGATTTCATCCGTAAGCCTTTCCGCGCCGATGTGCTTCTCCGCCGTGTGGGCAACATACTCCAGACCGTAGACCGGATACAGGGGCTGAAAAAAGCGGCAGAGACCGATCCCATGACGGGTCTGCTGAATAAATCCTCAGTACAGTCAGAGATCGATCGTGCCTGCCGGCAGACCGGCGGCGCCCTTATGATGATAGACCTTGACAGCTTCAAGCCCGTCAACGACATCTACGGACATGATATGGGCGACAAGGTCCTGATCCGCTTTGCAGAGATCATCTGCTCCGCCATCAGGGGAAGTGACATAGCAGGAAGAATGGGCGGCGACGAATTCATCGTATATTGTCAGAATATCAGTGATGGAGCTGTTATTTCCGAGAAAGCGAAATACATTAACGATCACCTTTTGGAATCCGCAATTGAATTTATGGGGGAAGATATGTCGATCCCGCTGGGTGCTTCCATAGGATGTGCTCTGGCGCCTAAGGACGGATGTGATTTCCTGACACTTTTCAAGAAGGCGGATAAGGCTCTCTACTCCGTGAAACAGAACGGTAAGCACGGGTATGCCGTCTACCATGAAAGTGAAAGCGGGGAGCTGCATGATGACGTGGAATCCACCGGTATCGAGGATACCATAACCATCCTTTCGGAGCGCAATCCCTCAAAAGGCGCCCTGGTGCTGTCAATGGATCAGTTCAGGCTGATCTATCAGTTTCTTGTAAGGGTAAACACCAACTATCAGAAGAGGATCCATATCGTACAGTTTTCGCTGAAAAGAAGGGGTCTGGATGAATTTCCGGCTTCGTCTCTGACAGATGCTTTCCTTGAAAAGATGAGGCATTCCCTGCGTCAGAGTGACAGCATAACACAGAACAGTAAAAACCAGTTCCTGGTCATACTGCTCAAGACAACCCCGCCCAACGCCCGGCTTGTCATAGACCGCATACTTAAAAACTGGGAGGACGATGAGAACAGTGACCTCATCGATGTTTCCTATGAAATGAAAGAGCTGGACTGATCAGTCCACCTCTACAAGTCCCCAGGAGAGCCATCCCCACCGGGTAACATCTCCGTCGGGAGATACGGTGTCGAGACTTCTGCGTCCGGCACCCTTTATCTCATCTCCGACAGAAAAATCCGCCGCTTCAAAAAAAAGCCTGGAGCTCATCCATATGGGCCGCCAGCCTTCATTGCCCTGATCCTTATAAATAAAAATATGCTGTGAAAAACCGATCTCGTCGCGCTTGACCCATGTAGGCCGGAGCCTGCCATAGCTTCCCCGCTTCCAGACAAGAAGGACGGTCTCATCCTCGCCGCAGCCGTCAATATCAAAGACCACTGCATTCTGTATGATCCAGTCATCCGAAAGCTTGTATTTTACTCCCTCCGGGATAACATCCGATACATCCCTGTTCCATTTGATCCAGCGCGGAAGAAATGCTCCGTGAAGCCACAGCAGGATCAGGGCTGATCCTGCTATGACAACCGCGGCAAAAACCGGAATGATTATTCGTATGAAACGCGGTAGCTTCCTGTCCATACAGGCTTGTCGGGAAGATCCGTCTCTTCCCAGTGGAACTCTCCTGAATCATCGGCATCTATACCAAGCTTCACTCTCCACTCGTGATCGGTCATCCTTTTGTCTATGGGCATGGTGAACTGGTAGAAATTATATACCGAGCCCTTTGCGACTCTCAGCTTGCCTTCCACGGGCACGACAACATAGATCGTGGAAACCTCTCCGTCGGCAAGCTCAAGGACCGATCCGTTGGGATCAGTAGCAACATCTACGACCAGAGGGGCGGGAAATTGTCTGGTGTCCATGTACTCTGCGCCTCCGTCCTCGTCCTGATATGCCTCATACCAGAAGTGGCCTATCTCTCCGCCGTATATCTCGATGAATTCATATTCATCATCGGTCAGGGTCTCATCCTTAAGCTCCTTGACTGAAATATCATGAAGCCTGTCCGCTATATCGGAGAGCTTGTCAAGGTTTTCGGAAGCATCATCATCAAGAAGGCCGAACTTCTCCAATCCGTCCTTGGTTCCCTTTGCCATTTCCGAAAATCTCTTGTATATGACAGGCTCCGGCTCCACATACCCCCTGTAATCGGATACCTCATCATCAGGTCCGCCCATCTCCGCTATGACCTGTTTGGAATAAAGCACCGTGTCGTGCTTAAGCTCCGTATAGCTGCCGAGGAAGCCCTCAAGTGATCTTTTTAGCCAGTTTTCATTCTGCATGAACATGGGATACCCTGAACCTTTTTTCTCAAGGAGAGGTCTGAGGGTATTCAGCCATTCGGAATACAGGGATGCGTACCATGTCTCATCTCCCGCAGACCCTATGGTAGTTTTAAGCTTTTCAAGATTTGTTTCATAACCTTCATACTCCATAGCCTTCAGATCATTGCGTAATATATCCTCCGCTGTCTCACTGCCCAGCGCCGCAGGTACATCAAGTGCATCGGGGAGCATACGCTTTTCGCCCTGCTTGTTCTCCTTTACAGAAGAATAAATAAGCTTCTGGAATATCGCCGCATCTATGGAAAATCTCTGCCCCATGAATCTGAAGCCCTTGTTTTCTTCGGCCTTATCAGTCGCTCCGTCATCATCTTCCATGGGTACGGAATTAATTGCCGGCGCTTCAAGCTTTTCGGTCAGAGCGTGAAATTTATCGAATCCGGCATCATCGGCAAGCTCTTTCGCCTTAAGCTCCGAAGCCTCCTTCCCGTATGCCTCTTTGATAAGGGGCCGGTATTCGCAGACCCCGTTGTCATCACTCGCCCCCGCGAAGAACGAAGTTATCGCATATATTCCCGACCAGAGATCATAGGCCTTATCATCCATGGCTGCGGTCATAAGCAGCGCACATCTGTCCATGGCCTCGCTCCTCTGGGCATAGTTTCTCCTGCCGTACCACATCATTGCCTTGAAATACTTTTTCAGGTTCTCATCCGTATCATAGTATCCCCTGGGCTTATACTGGGTGTAATCCTCAGATTCCTTCATATCACCCCATAAAGGCGAGTAGCTTATTCCCTCGGCAGCGTTTATCAGGCTGAGCTCGGAATTAACCATATCAAGAGCCTGTTCATCCACGCCCTTATCCTTTGACGGGTCATATGAGGTATCAAGCAGAGCCTTAGCAACAGCAAAGAAAGCTATATTCCGGTCACAGGCTTCCTCCCATTCTCCAGAAGCCCCCATAGCCTCCTTCTGCTTTATACTGTTGTCCAGCATGATCCCGGTCAGATCCGAAAGCTCATCGTACAGCTTGTCCTTCTCGGTTTTCTTCAGGAGATATGCAAAATAAAGATGATAGCTGTGCATCAGCGAAT
>CACZRA010000160.1 GCA_902783395.1 uncultured Lachnospiraceae bacterium | reverse complement strand
TGGTCTACATGACCCATTACGCAGACCACGGGAGGACGCTTATCCATCCTGGATTCATCCTCGGGATCCTCCTTCAAAAGCTCCGCTATGACATCAACCGTCTTCTCCTGTTCACAGAGGATATCGTAATCCGCAGCGATATTCTCGGCCTCCTCATACGAAAGCTCGGAATTGACCGTGACCACCTGCCCTGATAAAAACAGCTTCTTTATTATCACCGAAGGCTGCATCTTCATATGATCCGCCAGCTCCTTTATGGTAAGGGTATCGGGGATCGTTATTACCTTTATTTCCTCTTCCTCCGGCTTTGCGACGGGTGCAGGCTTCTTAAATCCGTGAGGATTGAATTTCTTATTCTCCTTCTCCTCATCCCTGCGGTTGCCGTCACCACGTTCAAAGTCATCCTTTTTACGCCTTACATCACCGGGCTTTCTCCTGTTGCCTCCCTTTTCCGGAGCAGGTGCTGCTTCAAAGCGTTTATCCCTTCCCTGAGCTGGGGCTTTAGGACCCGGCCCCTTGCCGCTCTGACTCCTTCCAGGATCACCTGTGTTATTCCTATCAGGCCTGCCGTTATTGTAATTATTCGGCCTGCCAGCCTGATGCACCGTACTGCCTTTTTCATTTGCTCCTCCCGGTCTCCTGTCGGTTCTTTCATGTATGATCACGCTCTGGGGCGCTTCCTGCGCAGCCTCTCGCCTCGGCTTTACCTCTTCAGGCTGTTTGGTTACCGGCTTCTTTTCTTCCGGACGCGGCAGGGTATCTGTCACCGCATCTCCTTTTGAGCCTTCCCGATGCACAAATTTCTTTTTATTCTGCTGATCTCCCGGTCTGATAATATTTACGGAAGGAGTAGGCGAAGGCTTCACATTGGGTCTTATAACGTTTGTCCTGTAGCCTCCCTGTCCCTGTATGCGTCCGGAGCTGATATTCCCGGACTGTCTCGAGCTTCCGTATCTGTCAGCGTTATTTACTGTAAATATAATCCTCTTTTTCTTTTTAGGCGGACCTGCGGGAGCCTCGCCCGAAGGCGCTGCCGGCTTCGCAGCTTCCTTCCTGACGGGAGCCTTCTCCTGAGACTTCGCTTCCTGCGGTGCTTCCTTCGGTTCCGGAGCAGATTCCGGTACGGTCTCCGTTTTTGCCTGAGGCTTTTTTTCTCCGGCCGCAAAATGCGTCTTTATCTTCTTTTCCGTCTCCTCATCCACTGCAGACATGGGCTTTTTCCCCTCTATACCCTGGGTATCGAGGAAAGCTATCACATCCTTATTGGTAATCTTAAGACCTTCCGATGTAAGCTCTTTTGTGATCTCACTTATCCTTTTGTTGCTCGCCATTTATATCTGCTTCCTCCAGTCTCTCTAAAATAGTCCCTGCAAAACCCTCGTCATTCACCGATATGACAGCTCTCATATCACTTCCTGTCGCCCCGGCAAGGGATTCTTTTGTGCCATACACCCGGCATGGCACATCATAATATGTGCTCTTGTCGGTAAACTTTTTCTTTGTCCCCTGTGAAGCATCGGATGCTATCAGCACAAGGCACGACTTAAAGCTCCTTATATCTCCGAGTACTGCCGTTTCACCGGATGATATCCTGCCTGCCTTCTTCGCGACAGAAAGGATCGATAATACCTCAGCTTTCCTCTTCATCACCCTCGGATTGCTCCGGGCTCATGTCCTCCGAAGCTGCTTCTTCCTCGTATTCTCCTTCGGAATATCCGGCCTCTTCAGTATATCCCTCTCCTTCGATATACTCGCCCTCTTCCGTGTATCCGCCTTCCTCATATTCCTCTTCATACTCATCATCGTATTCATCGGTGAGATAGTCTTCCATGCGGAATCCTGGAGCATCCTTTGCCTGATCCTCCGATTTGATGTCTATCTTGTATCCTGTAAGTCTTGCCGCAAGCCTCGCGTTCTGGCCTTCCTTTCCTATGGCAAGGGAAAGCTGCATATTGGGTACCACGACCTTGGCTGTCTTCTCATCCGGATCGACTATAACGGAAATGACCTGTGACGGTGACAGAGCATTTTCTATGAAGAGAGCGGGGTTCTCATCCCAGTTGACTATGTCTATCTTCTCTCCTCCGAGCTCCGATACTACGGCATTCACGCGGTTTCCGTTCATTCCGACACAGGCTCCCACCGCATCCACATCGGGATCGTTGCTGTAAACCGCGATCTTGGTGCGGCTTCCCGCCTCTCTCGAAATGCTCTTTATCTCGACGGTACCGTCCCTTACCTCCGCAACCTCTGCTTCGAAAAGCTTCTTGACAAGCTCGGGATGCGTACGGCTGACCGAGATCCGCGGTCCCTTGGGTGTGTTTCTCACATCGAGGATATAAACCTTTACCCTGTCGGTAGGACGGAGTATCTCACCGCGTACCTGTTCCTTCTCCGAAAGTATCGCATCGGCCTTTCCGAGGTTGATGCTGATGTTCCTTCCGTTGACTCTCTGGACTATTCCCGTGACCACATCCCTCGTGAGGCTCGAGAACCTGTCAAACACGGAATTTCTCTCTTCCTCCCTTATCTTCTGGAGTATGGCATTCTTGGCGTTCTGCGTGGCTATACGTCCAAACTCCTTGGAATCTATATCTATCTTGACGGTATCACCTATAACAGCATCCGGATTGATCTCCTTTGCATCCTCAAGGCTTATCTCAAGGCTCTTGTCCTCTACACTTTCGACAACGGTCTTTTCCGCATACACTTCATATTCACAGGTATTTCTGTCCATCGTAATGTGAATATTGTCGGCCTTGCCGAAATTATTTCTGCAGGCGATCAGCAGGGAACTCTCGATAGCCTCGAAGAGAGTTTCGCGGCTTATCTCCTTTTCCCGTTCGAGCATGTCAATAGCCTCGACCAATTCTGTGTTCATGTCTTTGCTTCCTCCTAAAAATAAAATATCAATCCCGATGAGCTAAATGCTCTGATCTTCCTCTGTTTCGGGTACATCCATAAAGCCCCTGGAGCATATCTCCAGTGTATACTCATCGTCGATAAAATCTTCCTTATCCAGCTTCTTGCTGATGATACGGCTTACCAGAGTACAGTCTCCTATGGAAACCGCATCTCCGTCATTCCTCGTAATGAAGCCCCGAAGATACCAGTTTGACGCTTCGCATACATATTCGGTCTTTATCAGGCCGTATCCGTTCTTTTCAAGCACCGGAAGGAGAACGTCCTTAAATCTTCCCGCGATCCCCTCCGCATCCTGCTTACCGGTCATACTGCAAAAGTCTCCGAAAGTTTTCTGTTCCAATAACAAAGGCGGCCTCGCGAAAGGCCACCTTCAAACTACGTTCCATACGATAACACAGGCCGCTATGCAATGTCAACCTGCCTTACCGGCTTCTGTTTCTTTTCCCGGCTTTTTGACACAATGGATTATTACGATGGCAGCTACCATGACCACAATGCCTATGGCAAGAGAGATAGCCGGATTATAGATAAACCCGGCCGCGATATAGGTAACAAAGGATACAGCCGCTGCCGTGACTGCGTACGGAAGCTGCGTGGAAACATGAGCAATATGATCGCACCTCGCTCCGGCGCTTGACATTATGGTCGTATCGGATATGGGCGAGCAGTGGTCACCGCAGACGGCTCCCGCCATGCAGGCAGACACACAGATGATACCCAGCGGGTCACTTTTCTCGATCGGGAATACATTGAGACATATCGGTATCAGTATTCCGAAGGTGCCCCATGAGGTTCCCGTAGCGAAAGCCATGAGGCAGGCAATAAGGAACACGATCGCGGGAAGGAAGTTAAGCAGCGATCCGGCACTCTGCTCTACAACACCTGCTATGAACTCCTTGGCACCGAGCGAATCAGTCATCTCCTTTAAGGTCCATGCAAGCGCAAGGATGCATATTGCAGGCACCATCCCGTTAAAGCCCATCGTGATGCAGTCCATGCATCCCTTAAAAGGAAGCACCCGCCTTACGACATAAAAGATGATCGTAAGTACAAGCGCCGTAAAGGATCCAAGCACCAGTCCCACGGAAGCATCCGAATTTGCGAATGCGTCCACAAAGCTCTCTCCCTCAAAGAAGCCGCCGGAATAGATCATTCCTATCACGCAGGCAACGATAAGGATAATGACAGGAAGCACCAGATCAATGACCTTTCCTTTTCCCACAGGCTTTTCGTCCGCACCGGCCTGGACGCTTTTAACGGTAAAGATATCCCCGTTCATCGCGTTTTTCTCATGTAATGCCATGGGACCGTAGTCAGCGTTTGCGATCGTAAGTCCCACCATCATTATTATCGTAAGTATCGCATAGTAGTTGTAAGGTATCGCGCTGATAAACAGCATGAGTCCGTTGGTGCCCTCGGGAGCGAAGCCCGAAACAGCCGCGGCCCATGAGGATATGGGCGCTATTATGCATACAGGGGCAGCCGTCGCGTCTATCAGATAGGCAAGCTTTGCCCTGGATACCTTGTGCCTGTCTGTAACGGGTCTCATGACCGAGCCCACCGTGAGGCAGTTGAAATAGTCGTCTACAAAGATAAGACATCCGAGCAGTATGGTCGCAAGCTGTGCTCCCACTCTCGTCTTTATATGAGTCGAAGCCCACTTTCCGAATGCTGCCGAGCCTCCGGCATTATTCATAAGCGCCACTATTATCCCGAGAAAGACCAGGAAGATGATGATTCCCACATTATAGGGATCTGAGAGAGCCGCTATGAGCCCCTCCGAAAAGATATGGTTCATAGTCCCCTCAAAGCTGAAGCCCGAATAAAAAAGGCCTCCGACTATTATCCCGATAAAGAGAGAGCTGTATACCTCTCTTGTGATAAGTGCCAGCACTATAGCGACCACCGGCGGCACCAAAGCCCAGAATGTCCCCTGCATAATAACCTCCGTATATTGTTTTTAAATGAAACAAGTCCCGAAGATGCTGCTCATCCTCGAGACTCAATAGCTCGTAGCGGAATCGAACCGCTGTTTCCGCCGTGAGAGGGCGGCGTCTTAACCGCTTGACCAACGAGCCGCACAAAAGGTA
>CACZRA010000159.1 GCA_902783395.1 uncultured Lachnospiraceae bacterium | reverse complement strand
GGGGACCCTGAGGAAATATCTGAATATCTTCATTGTCTTCACTCTGTCGGGAATGTGGCACGGTGCGGATATCACGTATATCCTGTGGGGGATGCTCTGCGGGCTTTTCCAGATAATGGAAGCGCTTATCGCGCCTCTTCGCGCGCATTTCCCGAGGTGGCTTAAGGTATTCTTCACCTTCATGCTCTTCACTTTTTCAATGTTCCTTTTCAGGTCGGATGACATATACCAGGCAGGGATCGTGATAGCAAAGGTCTTTACGCAGTTTGACTTTGCGTCCGTGCTCACGACCTCGCCGTTCGCGCTGGGGCTCGGCACCTTCAACATGCTGTATCTCCTGGCCGGTCTGGCGGTGCTTATCGCATACGATATGATAAATGAAAGGACGGGGGATGCGGCAGCATATATAGCGGAAAGAAAGACGCCCGCACGCTGGGGCATATATTACCTCTTTGTGATAATGATACTCGGTTCGGCTTCCATAGGAGCCCAGGAATTTATATATTTCAAATTCTGACATGAATAAAAAACTGAAGCTTTTCATAAACCTCATACTGGTCTCCATACCGCTCATCGTGCTCTGCGTACTGGCTTACGTGCTCCCGATGAGCTATATGACGGTTGAATACGTGATGTGGAATGAGGAGTTCAAAAACTCCGAAGATCCGTATATCGACGCGGACACTCTCATAATAGGAGATTCAAGGGCCAAGTCCTCGATCCTTCCGGCGCTTTTTCATGAGGATACCTACAATATAGCGATAGGAGGCGCCACTCCCATAGAGATGTTCTATGCCGTGGAAAACTACATAGAGCACAACGGTGCTCCAAAGAATGCTGTTGTCGTATTTGCGCCGTATCATTTCTGTGATATCGACAACTGGGATCAGACACTGTATTTTAATTTCCTGAGTCCCGACGAGGTAGCTGAGATCTATCTTAAGGGACGTGATACGCATGACCCCATAGTCGCCTCAAAGGGACGGATCCCCGACATGCTCTCATACAGACTGCGGATCCCGTCGAAGTATCTCGCGCAGATGTACGAATCAAAATTCGTGGGCCGGAAAGCCGAGAATCTTGCGAAATTCGACTCAATAAGAAAGGATCTCGGCTACTGTGAATTCGGCAGCGCGGACGGTGACGACGGCTATACCTATGAAGTACAGCATGAAACCTTTGATTATTCTCCTTTGGTGGTCTATTATTATGAAAGGCTCATCGCCATGCTTGATGAAAACGGGGTGAACGTGCTGATCGCCCAGCCGCCTCTCAATCAGGCATCCGGAGACAGGCTTCATGACGGCTTTGTGGACGGCTACAGAGAGTACATGGAGGATGTGGCTTCAAGGTATCCGGACATGAAGGTCATTTCCGGGATACCCATATACCCGAACAGCCTCTTCGGTGATTCTATCCATGTAAACAGGCGCGGAGCCGAGGTATATACCGAAGAATTAAAGAAATACACCGAAGCGGAAGGCTTCTGGAAATAAAGGAATCTGCAGCAGATGAACAGTATTGAGACAAAGTTTTACAACGCATTTATTTCAAAAGACCGGTGGATCCTGTATATAAAGGGTCTGGGGATCACGATGGAGATAGCGGTGATCGCGGGGGTCATAGGTATCATCATCGGATGCATCGTGGCGCTGATGAAGCTTTCCGAGCCCAGGAAGGGAAGGAAGCATACCCTTTTCTGGTACATTGCAACGGTATATGTGGACATCATAAGAGGTACACCTGCAGTCCTGCAGCTTCTCATAATGTGGTTTATAGTTTTTTCTTCATCCAATAACGGGATACTCGTGGCCTCGCTTTCCTTTGGGATCAATTCGGGCGCCTATGTTTCCGAGATAATAAGAGCGGGCATACTCGCGGTTGACAAGGGACAGACCGAAGCAGGAAGATCACTGGGGCTTACCAAGGGCCAGACGATGAAGGAGATAGTCCTGCCCCAGGCCTTCAAGAATGTACTTCCTCCCATAGGGAACGAATTCATCACGCTTATAAAGGAGACTGCCATCGTCGGTTATGTCAGTCTGTCCGACCTTACCAGAGCCGCAAGCCAG
>CACZRA010000158.1 GCA_902783395.1 uncultured Lachnospiraceae bacterium | reverse complement strand
ATAATGACCCGGAGAGAAATCGGCATAAAAAAACGGGGAACAAGCAGAAGAAAGCTTAAACCGGTATACCTGCTCATAACAGAAGGAAAGAATAAGACGGAAGTGCTATATCTGTCACATTTCCAAGATCAGGAAAAGAGTTATAGTATTCGTTTTGTAAAAGTCGGTTACAAAACCGATGCGGATTCTCTATATAATGCTCTCATAGGAAAGTGGGATGAGTTGGATTTGTCGGCGAAAAAAGGTGATCGGGGATTTGTTATTCTGGATATTGACAATGATCCGTTAAAGGCGCAAAAGGTCTCAATCCTCGCACGGAGTAACATGAAAACATCGGTAGGTTTTGTTGTGTCTAATCCAGCATTTGAAGTTTGGTTGTTGCTGCATTTTAAGTATTCGACAAAACAATATAAGGATGGTAATGCGGTTATAAAAGAGTTGAGGAGATATCTTCCTAATTACGAGAAGAATAGAGACTGTTTTGAAGACTGCAAAGATAAAATGAAAGAAGCGGTTAAGAATTCGACAAAACTGGTGGAATACTATGCCGATAGTGAATGGCCGTCAATTGAATGCAATCCAAGAACGGATATGGGAGATTTGATTGCCTGCTTGGAGGGTGAAGAAATAATACAAAAGTTTTGAAAGAGGAAGCGAAGAGCGGCATACAGTTTGAATAAGAGTGAAGAAAGTATAGGGGGATCGCTGTTCAATAGTATTAGGGTATAGTTTATCCCGAGAGAGCGTAATAATTCTCAGTGGACTACGAAAGATGTAGATGTGCCGCTGATGCATGAAAAACGGACGGGACATGTAAGCATGATGACTAAGAAGGATTGGTTATCACAGGAAAACCGGGATTTACATAGCAAAGCAATGGTCAGTAAGGCAGGCATCGGAGACATAGATGCTCTTGTCCTTCCACTGCGATCCAGTATTCACCGTCTTTGGTATGGATGACAGTTTCAGAGAACCCGGCCAGGCGGAATATCTCCCGGAATTCTTCGATCCCCGGAACGTTCATATGATATTTTGCTATATTCTCCCTGCTGTGCGGCGTGAGGTCCGCTCTTTCATATATCTCCGATACCAGCAGGAAAACTCCCCCTTTCGAAAGCACCCGGCGTACTTCTTTCAGACTCTCCACAGGATCGGGCCAGAAATAGAAGCTCTCTACAGTGATGATCTTATCAAAGGAGCCGTCTGCAAACGGCAGGTCTGCGACCGAGCCGGATATTATTTCCATCCTGCCTGAAGCGATGATATCGGCATTCAGCTCTTTGGACAGATTTACAGCTACTTCAGAATAGTCTATTCCCGTCAGATGACTATCAGGAATCCGCTCATAAAGGCATCGTAAAGTTGCGCCGCCGCCACATCCTATATCAAGAATGCGGTCATTCTTATTATAAGCAAACAGATCCAGAGCCCACTGCGTGAGATCGGAGTGTTCCTCATTCATGTAGCGGAGCATATCCGCCCCGGCTTCACCCGTCGGCTTTGACGGATTGCCGGCATCAGTCAGTTTTGCATTAGGTATCAGACTCATGGTTTATATTATACACGTTGTGACACATTTTATGTAAGTACGAGTCAAAATCCTTCAGAATTTTTCAGTGTAAATACGGCATGAATCTGTGCGAAATGATATCTGGCTGTTTTTTTGTTGTTATAAACTATCGCAGGATTAAAAAAGCATCAGGTTTATTTTAATCCGTGTTTGGCGGCTTCTGCAGCTATCCTCGGTCTTGCCGCGGCAGAAAGGTGGGTTTATGTCAATACAGACAGGCAGGTAGACGGGCTTGATCAGGAAATGCAGGAAATACTTTATCTGGCAGCCTTGTCCCCAAGCTCTCATAATATACAGGGATGGAAGACAAAGGTTGATCCGGAAAGGAAATAGATAATCCTGTTGTCAATGATATAATGGAACAGGTTAGGGATACGGAATTCTATCTTTCTGGCAGTGACGGATATGAAGCGGTAAAAAACGCATCCTTTGACAGGGAACCCCGGATGATATTTCGTATCGGCTATGTAAATGATTATGGCGAGAATCAGGGGATCAGGCGGGACCTGAAGGATTATGTTTCGGTGGTGGAGGGAACAGTATTACAGGAATTAAGATACAGGGAGGGGAATTCGATGGAGGAATTTGTAATACTTGACAGATCGTATCTTCCGGAAATGGCGGAACTGTACAAGTCAACGTTTATGAGGGAACCATGGAATGATGACTGGAGTGATGAAGAACAGCTTATGGAGTATGTGAAAGAGAAGTCGGGTGGTTTGCGCGCGGTCAATTACGGACTGCTCATAGACGGTAAGCTTGCAGCCGTATCAATGGGGCAGATCACTCACTGGTGGGAAGGCACAAATTATGTTCTGGATGAGCTTTGCGTATCTCCTGATCTTCAGGGGAAGGGCATAGGAACACGTTTCATGTCCATGATAGAATCGGATCTTAGATCCCGAAACGTAAAGGGTATTTTTCTGCAGACAGATACTGATAAGCCGTCTTATAGATTCTATCAGAAAAACGGATTTAAGGATCTTTCAAAGCACGTCAGTTTATTCAAGGGCTTTTGACGGGATCATAGAAAAAAGGAAGATTAATGGACTATAGGTGGAAATAATTGAGGAACAAAAATGGATAAACAGATACTTTTTGATAACATAGACAGAGTACATACAACCGACATGGGCGAGGGTCGAATAAAGAAAAATCTTTCGCTCGGTGAAGTTGATGTTGTCGAGTGGTGCAAGTCTAAGATAATGTCAGAAAAGGCAGAGATAGGCAAGCAGGGAAAGAATTGGTATATTTATATCGATGGTTGCATTATTACCGTTAATGCCAGCAGTT
>CACZRA010000157.1 GCA_902783395.1 uncultured Lachnospiraceae bacterium | reverse complement strand
ATATTGAGCCGGAGGATATACCTTTGGATATCCTTTATGAAGACGGATCAGTCATAGTTGTAAACAAGCCAAAGGGAATGGTAGTGCATCCGGCGGCGGGACATTACTCGGGAACGCTGGTAAACGCGCTGATGTTTCACTGCAGGGATCTCTCGGGGATAAACGGAGTACTCCGTCCCGGGATAGTGCACAGGATAGATAAGGATACGACAGGCTCACTTATAGTCTGCAAAAACGATAAGGCTCACAGGGAAATAGCCGCACAGCTGGAGACTCATGATATAGACAGACGCTACCTTGCTATCGTTTGGGGGAGATTTAATGAGGAAGAAGGTTCCGTATCCCTGCCGATAGGAAGGGACAGGCGGGACAGGAAGAAAATGTCCGTTGATCCTGCCGGGAAGCGGGCTGTTACGCATTATAAGGTTCTGGAGTCCTTCAGGGAGCATTCTCTGATAGAATGCAAACTTGAGACAGGAAGGACCCATCAGATAAGGGTACATATGACGCATATCGGTCATCCGGTCCTGGGAGATGAGGTATACGGACCGAGAAAAGCAAAGGTCAGGACCTTCGGACAGACGCTGCATGCTTATTTTATCGGCTTCAGGAGCCCCGACACGGGAGAATATGTTGAAGTGACGGCACCTGTTCCGGAGTATTTTGATGATCTTCTTGAAAAGCTGAGGAATATGAAATGAAGTACAAGGATCAGAAAGAAAATGAGGCAAGACTTAAGGCTGATGCGATATCAAAGGAGATGCCGCCGTTTGTAAGACAGTTTTTCCTGGCCGAAGAAAACCATCTCGCAGGGATGACTCTGTATTCTTATGCTTCGCAGCTTAAGACCTTTTTCGTATTTCTCAAGGAAAACAACCCTTATTTCGGAGCAAAGGAGATCGTACAGATCACTACGGATGATATGGGGATGCTGACAGACGCAGATATAGCCGAATTCCTTCATGATCTGAGAATGCCGAAAAAGAGGAACAGCAATGCGGGAGAGTCGGTATGTACGGAAACGACCATCATGCATTACATGGTCTCCCTTAACAGACTGTTTAATTATCTCGCGGCCCACAGATACATAAGATCAAATCCCGTGGAGCTGATAAAGCGGGGCAGAGTTAAGAAAAAAGAGATAATATATCTCGAGCGTGATGAGAAGCAGGAGCTTCTGTCCGTGATAGCATCGGGAGATAAGCTCACAAAGAACCAGCAGAAGTTTCATGATCTTAAAACATCCAAAAGAGATACCGCCATTTGCACGATATTTCTCGATACAGGCATCCGTGTGTCTGAGCTTGTGGGGATGAATCTGAATGATATCAACTTTACCAAGCACGGCATAAAGGTTTTCAGAAAAGGCGGGAATTTCGATACCGTATACATGAGCGACCATGCCGAGGAGATAATACAGGACTATCTTGAGAACGGAAGGCCCTCATACAAGCCGTCCGAAAAGGAGGAGGCTGTATTCCTCAACAGATCCGGAAACAGGATAAGCGTCAGATCGGTGGAAAAGCTTGTGAAAAAATATATGCTTTCGGCGGTCCCTGATAAAGCCGACCGCATAACACCGCACAAGCTCCGTACAACATTTGCCGAAAACATGCTCCTTAAGACCGGGGATGTGGAGAAGGTGCAGAAGCTCATGGGACATTCCTCCATATCAAGCACCATGCACTATGTCACAAGTACGGAAGAAGCAATAGAAGCCGTCAGAAACCTGTCACAAGACTGAACCGCGTGCCGCCTCTACGTCCAGCACATACTTCGCGATAAGCTCCGCTGTTCCGTCGATGCCCAAAACCGAAGAATTTATCGAAAGATCGTAGGTATTTACATTTCCCCACTTCTTTGAGGAATAATAATCATAATAGGATTTACGCTGCTTATCCTTTTTAACGCACATGTCATGAGCCTGGGATTCCGTGAGGTTAAAGCGTTCCATTATCCTTTTTGTCTTGACCTCCTCGCTGCCGGAGATGAATATCCGTATGACATTATCTCTGCCGGACAGGGCATAATCCGCACATCTCCCCACTATGATGCAGGGCTCCTCATCAGCAAGCTTCTTGATGGTATCGAACTGTGCAAGGAATACCTTGTGTGACACCGGCATATCCACAAAGGATGATGAGTTATATCCGAAAGAATAGGTATCCATGACAAGATTGTATAAGAAGGAATTTGTCGGCATCTCATCATGGTGCTCAAAGACTTCCTCGCAGAGCCCGGAATCCTTGGCTGCTCTGGCAAGAAGCTCCTTGTCATAGCATTTTATTCCAAACTTTTCGGCGATTTTCTGGCCGATCTCACGTCCTCCGGAACCGAACTGTCTTCCTATCGTGATAACTGAATTCATCATGATACCTCCTGTGTTATAACATTATCACTATACCATATATACAATAAGTAATACAAAGGAGTTTTCTTGACACGTTTCATAACCTATTAGATAATTGATGGCAAAGCAAAAAAGGAGAGAAGTCAATGAAAAGACCATATGATCATAATGCCATAGAAGAGAAGTGGACAAAGGAATGGGAGGTACATCCT
>CACZRA010000156.1 GCA_902783395.1 uncultured Lachnospiraceae bacterium | reverse complement strand
TATTCGATCAGTACATCCCGCAGGAAGAGAACGCGGAAAAAGAGACAGATACGGTATAAACAAAACATAAAAAAGGATCCTTAGGATCCGGGTAGTGAACGGAAATAAAGGACAGATGGCAAAGAAAAGCAGCGGCAACAGCATTAATCTCATAAATATAACCCAGTGGGCCATTCCCACGATAATACTGTTTACTTATGTTCTGGTGACGCTGTACAGTTTTTCGGCAGATATGAAGGCCGATGCGAAGTATACGGTCAGACAGAAGATATCTGATTACAATGATCTCCTTATCATATCCTTCAATTCAAAAATGGATTCCGCAATATCCGTTGCTTCCATAATGGCCGATGTAGCCGGGGAAGAGCTTGCGGCAGGCAAGGACAAAGGACAGATAATGACGGACATAATAAAGCCTACGACAGGTACCGCGATGTCCAGGGACGCAAAGCTTTTTGACAGTGACGGAAAGGGGATCTCGACTACGGGGGCCGATGTGACCGTTACCGATGCAGAGGCGCTCAAGACCTGCCTGAAAGACAAAACTACCGTAACCTCAGCTCCATATGAGGCGGATGGCGGATGGTATGTGGATATCTTTGCTCCGGTAAAGGATGATACCGGAAATGTGCAGAGTGCCCTTGCCTATTCTTTTATCACCGACGAATTCAGCGATATCCCTACGACAAGTAAATTTGACGGAAGGACCTGTTACGCCCTTTTATCAAATGACGGCACGGTGTTAAGCTTTGCCGGAAGGAACATACTGACTAAGGGGGAGAACCTCTTTGAATCGGCTAATATAAAGATCGCAACGGCGACGGAGAACCGTACGAAGAGCAACCTCAGCAACAGGAATGCCGGATATACGGACTGCACCGTAGCGGGAGAGGGAAGGGTACTGGTCTACGATCCTGCGGCATACTCGGGACTTGCGGTCGCGTCTTTCGTGACCCAGAGCTATGTGGACAGCGAGGTACATTCTACCTACGGCAATATGGAGAGCATACTTATCAGGGTCGTTGTGGCCATGATCGCCTTCTTTATTGCGATACTTGCGATAAACCTTGCCAATAAAGCCGTGAACACAAGACATAACCAGAGCCTTCAGGAAAAGGCCGAAACTGATCTGCTGACAGGTCTTCTTAACAAGATCTCCACAGAGCAGAAGGTTACTGACTATCTTGCCGAGGCAAAGCTTCGGGATCAGAGCGCCATCCTTTTCCTGATAGACATTGATAACTTTAAAAAGGTGAATGACACCATGGGACATGCCTTCGGAGACGAGCTCCTGGCAGGTCTCGGTCTTGGCCTTTCAACGCTCTTCAGGGCAACGGACATAGTGGGACGTATAGGAGGAGATGAATTCCTGGTACTTATGAGGAACATATCCCCGGATGAAGAGACAAAGAAGAGAGAGGCAGACAAGCTGCTGACCTTCTTCAGGGATTTCAAGGTCGGGGAATATGTGCAGTACAGATGTACGGCATCAATAGGAGGCGCGGTATTCAGCCAGGACGGCGGTGACTTCGAGGAGCTTTATAAGGCAGCGGATACTGCCATGTACGAATCAAAGAGGCACGGCAAGAACAGAGTGGCCTATTACGGGGAGGAGCTCGAAGGCCCGGTAATAGAACTGGGGAGGCATTAAAACTTTACTAAAAAACGTTAAGTATTTTTGTTTAGAGTGCGAATTGGCTTAATATGGGCTATTTGTTATACTTTTACCGTTGGGGCGCGAAAGCTTCCCGACGGTTTTTTTAATCTTAAAATACAATATTCAGGAGGTTATTTGTATTATGGCGAGTCTTTCTCTTAAGGACATCTGTAAGGTTTATCCCAATGGATTTGAAGCAGTCAAGAATTTTAATCTCGAGATTCAGGACAAGGAATTCATCATCTTCGTAGGACCCTCGGGATGCGGAAAATCCACAACACTCCGTATGATCGCAGGACTTGAGGAGATATCTTCCGGAGAGCTGCGTATCGGCGACAGGCTTGTAAATGATGTAGAGCCCAAGGACAGGGATATAGCAATGGTTTTCCAGAATTATGCCCTTTATCCTCATATGACTGTCCGTGATAACATGGCGTTCGGTCTTAAGCTGAGGAAAGTTCCGAAGGATGAGATAGAAAAGATGGTAAAGGAAGCTGCGAAGATCCTTGATCTTACAAACCTTCTCGACAGGAAGCCAAAGGCTCTCTCCGGCGGACAGAGACAGAGGGTTGCCATGGGCCGTGCGATCGTCCGTAATCCTAAGGTATTCCTTATGGACGAGCCTCTTTCAAACCTGGATGCAAAGCTCCGTGTCCAGATGAGGACCGAGATAGCAAAGCTTCATCAGAAGCTGGGTACAACGATCATCTACGTTACCCATGACCAGACCGAGGCCATGACTCTGGGAGACCGTATAGTAGTCATGAAGGACGGTATCGTACAGCAGGTAGATACGCCTCAGAATCTTTATGATAAGCCCACGAACCTCTTTGTGGCAGGCTTCATGGGATCACCTCAGATGAACTTCCTGGATGCTACGGTAAAGAAGGACGGAGACAATGTATGTCTCGAGTGCGCGGGTCATTCGATCCCTCTTCCTCCCGCAAAGGCAAAGAAGCTTATCGACGGCGGTTATGAAGGCAAGACGGTTACCTTCGGTATCAGGCCCGAGGATGTCTATGATTCCGAGGTGACTATCAATACGCTTCCCGCAGGCGCTGTATTCGAAGCAAAGATCAACGTGTATGAGCTTCTCGGCGCAGAAGTCTTCCTGTATTTTGATCTTGCTGACTTCCCCATGACAGCAAGGGTGGATCCCAGGACTACCGCAAGGCCGGGTGATACGGTCAAGTTTGCGATCGATGTTGAGAAGATCCATGTATTTGATAAAGAGACGACCAATACAATAACCAACTAAAGGAAATATCATACAAGGGTTAACGGGACCGCACATCTTACGGGGTGTGCGGTCTTTTTGAACTATAGAAACCGCTTTTGTTACGGAAGGGACGGATATGGGGAATATAGACATGGATTCCACCGGGAAGCTGGGCTTCGGACTCATGAGGCTTCCGAGGAAGGGAGTAATGACAGATATAGAAAAGACGAGCCGGATGGTAGACCTTTTCATGGAGGCAGGGCTTACTTATTTTGATACGGCCTTCATATATCCGGGGTCGGAAGCTGCGGCAAGGAAGGCGCTCATAGAAAGATATCCGAGAGACTCATATACACTTGCCACGAAGCTCATGGCATCCTTCGTCCCTACGGAAAAAGCCGCAAAGGCTGAGTTTGATACAAGCCTTAAGAGAACCGGGGCAGGGTATTTTGATTATTATCTCCTGCATTCCCTGCAAAGGAGCAATTATAAAAAATACGAGAAATTTCATCTGTGGGATTTTGTAAAGGCCGAAAAGGAGAAGGGAACCATAAAGCACTACGGCTTTTCCTTCCATGATACCCCGGAGCTTTTGGACGAGATCCTGACCGATCATCCTGATGCGGAGTTCGTGCAGCTCCAGATAAATTATGCCGACTGGGAGAATATGTCCGTCCAGTCCAGAGGGATATACGAGGTTGCCAGGAAGCATGAAAAGCCCATAGTCATAATGGAGCCCGTGAAAGGCGGACTCCTTGCAAAACCGCCGAAGGAGGTCAGGGATATCTTTGACCGGGCTGACAGAGAGGCTTCTTATGCGTCCTGGGCCATAAGGTTCGCGGCCTCTCTTGAGGGCGTGCTTACGGTACTGTCCGGTATGTCCACGATAGAACAGATGGAGGACAACCTTTCCTACATGAAGGAATTCAAACCTCTGACTGAGGAGGAGCAGAAGGTTATAAAAAGCGTGCAGGCACTTTACGGGAGTTCGAAGGAGATACCCTGCACGGCATGCAGATACTGTACGGAAGGCTGTCCGCAGAAGATAGATATTCCCGGGATATTTGCCGCAATGAACCTGAGGCTCGGCAGCGGACAGCTGAAAAGATCAGCGGAG
>CACZRA010000155.1 GCA_902783395.1 uncultured Lachnospiraceae bacterium | reverse complement strand
GTGCGAGCGGCTTTACTTCTTTCTCGGCGAAATCCTTAAAAAGCTGTCTCGCCATCTCATGTTCCTTTGGTAAAGTAAAATCCATGATTTATTTCCTCCATTACAATAATATACATACTCCTCAGTTGGTTACGAAACATGCTAAGGAAGCATGTTTCATGACCTATTTATCTGTCGGTACTTTGCCGCCGTCAGCGTAGTTATAGAAGCCGATACCGGTTTTAACTCCGAGCTTCTTGCCTCTGACCATCTTCTTAAGCAGCGGAGCAGGACGGTACTTGGGATCTCCTGTCTCACTGTAAAGCGTTTCCATGATGGCAAGCACGATATCAAGTCCGACATAGTCGCCCAGCTCAAGGGGACCCATGGGATGATTGCAGCCGAGCTTCATGGCGTTGTCGATACCCTCGATATCGGATATTCCCTCTGAATAAACGAAGATACCCTCGTTAATGAGCGGGATCAGTATCCTGTTAACGACAAAACCGGGAGCCTCGTTGACCTGAACCGGAGTCTTTCCGAGCTTTACGGAGATGTCAGTCACTTTCTTAACCAGATCTGCGGGAGTGTTGGCTCCTGCTATTACCTCTATAAGCTTCATCCTGTCTGCAGGATTGAAGAAATGCATACCGATGACAGGCTTCGGAAGTCCTGCTCCGATCTCCGTGATGGAGAGAGAAGACGTATTCGATGCAAAGATACATGCATCATTCTTCACTATATTCTCCATCAGATCCTTAAAGCAGTCCTGCTTGATCTGCATCACTTCAAGAGCTGCCTCTACTACAAGATCAGGATCTGTCGCTATGGAATTAAGACCTGTCTCAAATTTCGCAAGATATTTATCAGCCGTAGCCTGATCAATCTTTTCCTTGGAAACCAGCTTTTCATAGCCCTTTTTGATCTTAGCGAGTCCGCCCTCGGCAAACTCCGTCTTGATATCGCAAAGATAAACCTTATCAAAATCATCGCACTGCGCGAATGCCTTTGCGATCCCCTGTCCCATTGTACCGGCGCCGATTACTGCTACCTTCATTTATTAGTCCTCCTCTTATTTCTTTACTCGTTTTTGAAATCAACCTTTTTTACTTTAGCGGGATCATCCTTCTTTCTGAGGAAATTCGCCATCCCCTCCTGCTGGTCCCAGGACTCGAAGCATGAGCCGAAAAGCTTCTCCTCAAGCGCTATCGCTTCATCCATCGGAAGCTCCAATCCCTCATTTATCGCCTTCTTACATGCACGCACAGCTATGGGCGCATTTCCGGCTATCGTTCCCGCAAGCTTTTCAGCCTGCTCCATAAGCTCCTCTGCAGGATAAACCGCATTTACGAGACCTATACGTAAAGCTTCATCAGCTTTGATATTGCGGGCAGTATATATAAGCTGCTTTGCCATTCCCGGTCCTACTATACGGGCAAGCCTCTGTGTACCGCCAAATCCTGGTGTAATGCCGAGACCCACCTCGGGCTGGCCGAACACAGCGCTTTCTGACGCTATCCTTATATCGCAGCTCATGGATATCTCACAGCCTCCGCCCAGCGCAAAGCCGTTTACAGCTGCTATGAAAGGAATGGGGCAGGTTTCGATCTTCCGGAAGATATCATTCCCCTTCTTGCCGAAAGCTTCTCCCTCCGCCTTCGTAAGTGTGCTCATTTCACCGATATCGGCGCCGGCCACAAAAGACTTCTCACCTGCGCCGGTAAGAACAACAGCCCTTACGGTATCAAGATCGATACCGCTTACGACCTTGTCGAGATCATCCAGCACCTCGGAATTAAGCGCGTTCAGCGCCTGCTCCCTGTTTATTGTGATCACGGCATAATTGCCTTTTACCTCATAATCTACAAATCCCATAAATATTTCTCCCCTCAGTCTATCGCTTTAACTATCGTCGCGCAGCCCATGCCTCCGCCTATGCAGAGCGTTGCAAGACCGGTCTTTGCGCCTGTTCTCTTCATGTTGTAAAGGAGGGTTGTAAGGATACGGGCACCTGACGCTCCTACAGGATGTCCGAGCGCTATGGCGCCGCCGTTCAGATTGAGCTTATTAAGATCAAAGCCCAGATCCTTACCTACTGCAACAGACTGGGCTGCAAATGCCTCATTTGCTTCGTATATATCGAAATCATCTATTGTCATTCCGGCCTTTGCCATGGCTTTCTTTGTTGCGGCCACAGGACCTATTCCCATGATAGAGGGATCCACGCCCGCCAAAGCACCTGTAACAAATTCAGCCATAGGAGTAACGCCGAGTTCCTTTGCCTTCTCTTCCGTCATCACTACTACAGCCGCTGCTCCGTCGTTAATGCCTGATGCATTACCTGCGGTTACAAAACCGTCCGGATTAATGGGCTTGAGCTTTGCAAGGCCTTCCATAGTAGATCCCTGCCTCGGTCCCTCGTCTGTATCAAAGGTGACCATCTCTTTCTTTTTCTTGTATTCCACGGGGACTATCTCGTCCTTGAACGCACCGGTCTCAATAGCCTTGCAGGCCTTAAGCTGGCTGTTCAGGGCGAACTCATCGAGCTCTTCCCTTGTGAGGTTCCACTGCCTTGCGATATTGTCCGCTGTGGTGATCATGTGATAGTCATTGAATGCATCCCAAAGCGCATCCTTTATCATTGTATCAACAAGGGCTCCCTGGCTCTGGTCAGGCCTCAGCATCCTGTATCCATACCTTCCGTTAGGTATCGCGAAAGGAGCCATTGACATGTTCTCCATACCGCCTGCTACCACGATCTCCGCATCGCCTGCCTGGATCATCTGTGCTGCCATATTTACGCAGTTAAGACCAGATCCGCAGACTACATTAACGGTCACAGCCGGAGTCTCTATCGGGATCCCCGCGCCTATCGATGACTGACGTGCTACGTTCTGCCCGAGTCCCGCCTGTATGACACATCCCATATATACATGGTCTACCTTATCGGCAGGAACTCCTGCCCTCGCAAGAGCTTCTTTTATCACTATGGTTCCCAGCTTCGGTGCCGGAGTAGTAGATAACGAGCCACCCATTGTGCCGATAGGCGTACGACACGCTCCGGCTAAGACGATCTTTTTAGACATTCAATACCTCCTTAAATTCAATACATGATATTTATAGACTTGCCGTAATAGTTTATCACACGAGTGGTCTGTTTTCAAATGTCTGATTGTTACTGTTCAGCGCCGAGCCACGCGCGTGTTGCGGGGCTACGGCCCGATATAGTTGACTTGCCAGCGAGCCGCCCATCGGCTTCTGCCGATTTTGCATAGCGGTGCACGACGTCCAGTGGACGTCGGCTTTGCACCGACCGGAGCGAAGCATAGACCTCGCACGTTGCAATTCGGCGCATTGGCAATGCGCTGAATTGTAACGTCTGATTCGGAGTATAATGTAGCAGAAATAAGAAAAGGGCTGCCTTGCGGCAGCCCGGTCCATCTCAGATTTCAGGCTCTATAAGCCCGTATGTATTTGCCTTTCTTTTATATACCACATTCACCGTATTAGTCTCGGCATTGTTGAACACATAGAAGCTGTGTCCCAAAAGCTCCATCTGTACACACGCATCCTCGGGATACATAGGCTTCATATCAAACTGCTTGGTCCTTACGATCTTGATCTCATCATCGTCCTGATAGTCCCTTTCGATATACTCTCTCTTGAATGACTCGGCAGCCTGCTCTTTATCTATTATCTTATTTTTATACTTTTTAAGCTGTCTTTCTATTATCTCTTCCACAAGGTCTATCGAAATATACATATCGTTGCTGACCTGCTCGGAACGGATGATACTTCCCTTGACAGGGATCGTAACCTCGATCTTGTGACGCTCCTTCTCCACCGAAAGTGTGACATGCACCTCTGTATCCGGTGAGAAATACTTTTCCAGCTTTCCTATTTTTTCCTCTACATTAGATCTGAGTCCCGGGGTGACTTCTATATTCTTCCCGACAATTATGAATTTCATGATATACCTCCTGGATAGTCTGTAATGATTGGAAGTGCCTATAGTATACCAAACGCCCCATGTCTTTGCAATCAGAACGGGCTGTCACTGCTGTGACAGCCCTGAATTGATTGTACCTTTCACTAAGTCAAGCCTCACGCAGGACTCCGCTTTGCTCTCGTCCTGCTATATGAATTCGCAATCCGGGCTATCGCCCTGCTTGCTCATTCATATTAGCGTCTCTCATATCGAGTCATCCATCCCCGCAAGCGCATCTGTCTGACTCGCTATGGAGACTGAGCCTTGTTTAGAATATCCTTCTTACTGCGAGCACGTTTCTGTAACCTGCGCTCGAAACCTTTATACCTGTCTTTGCAGTTGAAGCGTGTACTATCTGTCCTCCGCCTATGTAGATACCTACGTGACCGGAGTAGCATATGATATCACCCGGCTGTGCAGCTGCCAGTCCGCCGCTTACACCGTATCCCACGCTTCTGTCAGCACCGGAGCTGTGCGGCAGTGATACACCGAAGTTTCTGTATACGCTCATTACGAATCCGGAGCAGTCTGTTCCGTTTGTCAGCGATGATCCGCCATATACATAAGGATTTCCGACAAACTGCAATGCATAATTCGCAACCGAAGATCCCGCACCGGAACCCGAAGCCGTATATGTGCCTCCTGAGGAACCGCCGGAAGAACCCTTCTTCTTCGAGGACTTCTTCTCAGCCGCCGCAGCCGCTCTCCTGGCCGCTTCTCTCGCTTCAGCTTCTCTCTTAAGTCTCGCTTCCTCTTCTGCCTTTGACTCGGCCTTTACAAACTCTGTGTGAAGCTTGACGTACTCATCGGACACAAATCCATCACCTTCTTCTATTGATACCTTTATCCATCCGGGCATTTCGGTGAATACCTGCAGCTCGTCCTCTATAGGCACCATTCCTATAACTTCCGAATCGGTCGTCGGATCACTCCTTACATAAAGTGTCGTCGTCGTAACCCTTGCAAGTCTTATGCCAACCTTGGCCGCCAGATTCTGAGCATCATCTCCGGTCACACAATATTCAGCCTTAACGTAACCTATGCAGCTTCCTGATGAAATCTTATACCAGTCACCGTTTTCCTCAAGAAGGTCACCTGCCGAATTGTTATACAGCTTTCCGACTATCCCGCTGTCTTCCGAAGGCTCTTCCCTTATATTCACATAATCATCAACCTGTGCGATAACAAGGTTTGTAAAATCCTCTTCTTCGTCATTCCTGCCGCCAGTATACACATCGGCAAGCTCGCTGTCATCTGTTTCCTCTTCATCTGAAGAATCATTTGAGGAAACCGCTTCTTCATCCGTTTCCGATGTGGAGATAACAGTCATTGCCTTAGGCTCTTCGGAAGATCCGGTTGAACCTCCGCCGACAGTTAAAAGCTCGGGCTCTGAAGACCCGCTGTCCTTTGCAGCTGTGCTTGTCAGCGAAAGAGACATGCCTCCGTTTCCGGAACCTGAGCTGTCTGAAACAGGCGCATTATTTACCTTTGCAGTCATTCCCCTGCTGTCACCGCCATTCGAAAAGGCCGTATCAGCAACAACATCACTGGTGATCTCAATGACCTTCCTGGGGGTCTGAGCCTTCTGCTCCTTTATCGCAGTAACGGAGACTCCCTCTCCGAGAGCTCTCGCATTACCCGCAGCCGGAAAAACAGAGGACAGTGATTCCGCTGCTGCCGGTGTGGCAGTTCCGCTCACTATCACCGCTGCGGTAAGCGCAGTGCATATTATCTTTGTAAGTCTTTTTTTCATATTCACCTCAGATATTGAAATGCCGTCTCTTGCTGTGCCACGATCAAAACTCAACGGCTTTTGTTACAAGAATGTTAAATTCTGTGCACGACTATAACATCTAAACAGACCCTTGTCAACCTCGATGCCCGCATAAATCAAGGCTTTTATCTTGTTACAAATTGTAACAATTGCTCTAAAAAATACAATATGTTGATAATTTGTTGACACTTTTATACAAATATGCTAAACAAAATTAAAAATAATCTTTTTTTTGGAGAAAATATATGAAAAAGGCACTTATCACAGGAGCATCCAGAGGAATAGGCCGGGCAGCCGCCGAAAAACTGCAGGATGAGTACGATCTTTTCCTCATCTGCAGGAACAATCCCGATCTCATGTCGGATCTTCCGGGCAGGCATTATACCGGCGATGCAGGCGATCATTCATTTATAAAGAAGGTATTTGACGATATAGACTCTCTGGATCTGCTCATAAATAGCGCAGGGATAGCATGCTTTGGCCAGATACAAGATATCACTCCTTCTCAATGGGCTGATGTGATAAATACAGATCTTTCTTCTATATATAATACCTCTCACTTCGCCTCAAAAGTAATGATCCGCCAGCATTACGGACGGATGATCAATATATCCTCCATATGGGGTACCGCAGGAGCCTCCTGCGAATCAGCCTACTCTGCGGCAAAAGGCGGGGTGAACTCCTTCACAAAGGCTCTTGCCAAGGAACTGGCGCCATCAGGGATCGCGGTCAACGCGCTGGCTTTCGGGGTGATCGACACAGATATGAATAAACACCTTTCCGGAGAAGACAGGGAAGCTCTTGTAGCACAGATCCCCGCAGGACGTATGGCATCTCCCGCAGAAGCGGCAGACGCGGTATATTATCTTTCAAAGATGCCGGTATATCTTACAGGCCAGGTGATACATATGGATGGGGGTTTTTTATAAAAAACCGGCAGCTCCGCTCCGCACGGAGAACACTTTATTGAAAATAGACAACCTCCTCCTCAGGAGGATCCGTGATCTCCACCGCATCCGCATAAAGAACGGGGGCCGTACCGTTTGGCGTCTCACTTCTGCCGATATGCGCCGTCACATACACGGGAGTCTTGTCCTTCAGACGCTTCGCGCCCTTCCACTCACAAGGAAAACCCACAAACTGAATATCCGCCGCACAGCAGGTCATGGCAAACCTTCCGGGCACAAAAATATCATCCCGGCTTCTCTTCGGCTTAAATACTATGCCCTTAAACCTGACCGTCTTTCCCTCATAGCTGTCAAGATTATCAAATACATCTATATACCATATCCCGTAATCATCATCTTCCACCTGAATGACATCCGCGTTTATGTCATAAGGAAGCTCCTCTTTGACATTATTGTTTATCGTGCCGTCCTTCATCTCGAAAACAACCTGTGATCTCCGGTTGAGAGCCCTTACGGTACGCTTGAACATAGGGAGATCCTGTGACATATCGCACCGGTTGAAGATCACGAGATCCGCATATGTAAACTGTCTTG
>CACZRA010000154.1 GCA_902783395.1 uncultured Lachnospiraceae bacterium | reverse complement strand
TGAGAAAAAGAAAGGTGGAAATAATCCATGGGACTCGTTAGAATAATTGAGACGTGACGAGATGCGGGCAAAGAAAGAGTCCATTGCCGAAAAAATCCCGGATCAGAGTTTTACAGGAGGAAATAAGATTATGAAAAAGAAGATCATTGCACTTTTACTTGCCGGATGTATGGCGGCGACGGCAGGCTGCGGAGGAACGGAGGCAGCAACGAAGCCCGCGGGGGATGCTGCGGAAGAAAGCACGGCGGAGGCAGCATCGGAAGAGTATTCTGACGGGCAGGAGACTACGGCAAAGGAGTTAAAGGCGGATGCCAATGGAGTACTGTCAAACGGACTGTTTTCCATCACTATGCCCAAGGATACGGAGGGGATATATGTGGCGTATGGAACGGATGACTCGATAGAGATCTGTGATAAGGAAGCAAGTGAATCGGGCTTCGGAGGTTTCGTGTTCAGTATTCAGGGATATGCCGATCCTGAGGAGTATTCGGGAGGCCTGGATGTGAAGAAAGGCGAGATGACGGATTCTAAAGGAACAATATATGATATCACCGTCGTGGATCCTACGGATGTACAGTGGGATTTTGAGAAGTCCGATAAAATGCCGGACACCTATGCAAAGCTTGCCTCCTGTGAGGAGGATGTGATCAAATCACTGAAATCGGATGTCGGAGGTGAATTTGTTTACGGCGGCGGGACCAAAGGCGAGGAGCTTTACGGTGATGTCATAGCTCAGTTCAGGAAAGCCATATCGGAAGGCTGGGATGCCCAGAAACTGGAAGACAATGACATGAGCACAATTTATTTCGTTGTCACCCAGACTGATGACAATATCGATCCCATGAAAGCAACGGGATATGCGTATATGGATATCAATGCTGACGGCATAGATGAGCTTGTGACCGGCGAAATAGAAGAAGCAAAGACCATCGGAACGGTTTATGACATCTACACCATGGTCAACAGGAAGCCTGCCCATGTAGTTTCAGGGTGGGACAGAAACCGCTACTATTTATCGACAGGCACGATAATAGTAAATGATTTCTCTGACAGCGCCGCATCAAGCGGGAGGATAATGTATATTCTCACTCCCAATACAACTGAGCTTTTCCCGCAGATAGGAGTGAAGTATGATGCCACCGAGGATGAATCCAAGCCCTGGTATGTCTCACATTCTCCGGAGACCGATGAGTGGGAGAGCATAACGGAAGCTGAGTATGATGAATACATGGGAAGAAACGAAGAAGCTGAAAAAATAGATCTCACACCGTTTGCAGAGTAATATGAGTTTATAGGAAACGAAAAAAATGCTTGCATTTTGTTTCGTTTCCTGCGTCACAGCCTCCCGGAATCCATAAGTATCAGGTCCCTGACGGCATCGTCACCTGTCAGGATCTCCCACGCTTCATAGGCAGCTGTGACAAACTCTTCAGACAGCGTTATTTTTTCTTTTATCAGGGGGCATGTATAAGGAAGCTCCCCGTCATAGAATGAGAGCAGCAGCTCCCCCGACTCCGTTATCCTGGGCCAGAGTGGGAAGGATCTGCACTGGATGGGACGGAATCTCCGGTCGCATGAATCCGGTCCGCTGCAGCATGCCACATACACATATTTTCCGTAGGATGACGGAAGATCATGGTCTTTGCACAGTTCCCTTTTTATCCTGATTGCTGCTCCCTCGGATCTGAGATATTCATTCTCGCCGGGGAAAAGGTATATATAAGGCTCCGTGCCGGTATCAAAGGAGTCGTTCATGCAGCAGACGGAACCACAGCGCATCCCGCAGTCGTACGGTACGGGATCCGCTCTGTCCAGCATTTCATAAACTTTTTGGTATTCTTCTTTTCCTAGCATTTCTCAGTATAGCTGTTTTTACAAAAACCGGATCAAATGTGTGCCTGCTTACCCGATAGCACGTGTCAAAAAGCCTCGGTGTTTAGATTATACATCACCGACAGCCTGCCGGGAAATCCGCGACTTGATTTGTCACAGGGCAGAAGGATAAAATAAAACTTGGATTTTTGGCGATTTATCATAAAATCTGGAGGGAAAAATGGAGATAAAGGTAAACAGTGAAAAAGGTTCTGCAACGGAAAGTGCTATCCGGATGGCGGAGCAGTATGCCGGGGAGAACCGTCTGACACAAAAGGACGGACTTCACTTAAGGCTTCTCGCCGAGGAAACTGCGGAAATCGCAGGTAATCTTTCGGGAAAAAGAGAGGGAACGCTCAGTATCGGAGGTGACAGGACGGGAAGTACAGTCCGTCTTCTGATAAAGGATGTACCCGCGGAAGAAGCAGGACCGGCGCCGAAACGCCCTTCAGGCGGAGTCATGAGTAATATAAACCTGATCCTGAACTTAAGCTACGAAGCTATCGAAGCGGATGAGTCTAAGCTTTCGGGTATAGGAGTAAGAAAGGCCGGGGCAAGGGATCTTGAGGAAATGGGGCTTGATTCATCCGGTGAAGCCTATGTGTGGACGGGGGAAGGATATAACAGCCTGTCCTTTGACAGACTTATCCAGAATGATGACGCGAACTGGATCGAGATCAGCCATTCGATCATAGCAAACCTGACGGATGATCTGAGGATATTCGTATTCAGGGATCATTCCGAGCTGACCGCCCATGTTCCCTTTGAGAAAAAAGGAAAAAAGCGGACAGAAAAATATGCGATAGATCCGGAACTGACGGTGCTTTACAAGATACCGGTCACAAAGACAAGATTCCAGATAAAAATGGTGCAGCTTCTGTACGGCAAGCTCCCGGACAGGCAGACATCGGCCGACGGTATCCGGGTTGAAAAATTAAAGATACCGTGCAATTTTGCACCCAAAGGATATGTTTCTCTGCTCCGTTATACCCCGGAAGGAGCAGGGGACGGTGGGCTTTCTCCCGCTGTACTGCTCATGCACGGAGGCGCGTTCATGCTTCCCGCGGTGCCGTATCATTACAGGCTCGCAAAGGCAGTGGTAAAGAACACAGGATGCTCAGTGTTCTTTACGCTCCAGGAGCTTGGGCCGAGATATTCGCTGCCTCTTCCCATAAGGGAGGCTCAGGAGGTGTACAGATATCTTATTGCCAACGGTAAGGAGCTTGGAATAGATACGAAACGTATAGCGGCCATGGGTGACAGCTCGGGAGGAACCATGACGGCGGCGCTTGCTATGCTCGCAAGGGATGATGATACGCCGCTTGCGGGACAGCTGCTGCTGTATCCGAGTATAGGACTTGATTATGAGACAAAGTCGATGAAGGAATTTACCGACGTGCCTGTCGTCAATGCGGAATCCATAGCCATGTTCCATAAAATAATCAGGACCGATGCCGGTGCAGACAAGTATTACCTGCATCCGGCAAAGGCTTCTCTTGAAAATCTGCCTCCGGCATATGTGGAAACGGCAGAATTCGACGCCCTCAGGGATGAGGGTATCGCCTATGCCGGCATGCTCAAAGAGAACGGCTGCGATGTAGTGCTGAATAAAACAAAAGGGACCGTTCATGCCTTTGATATGGCGAAGGACAGCAGAGTACTGGCCGAGGCCATGGATCAAAGGCTCGGTTTTATAAAAAGAGTATTAAATATACCCTGATCATCCCCATTCAACGAGATCCGGGTGTTCGCCGGACCAGCCGGCCTCCGGTATGCATGACAGATACGATATCTCGTCCGCGGTGAGGGAGAAATCAAAGATATCCATGTTTGCCCTCATCCTTTCGGGAGTAGAGGCCTTGGGGATAGCCGGTATGCCTCTTTGGATCAGATATCTGAGCAGGATCTGGGCACCGGATTTCCCGTATTTTTCCGCAAGGGATCTTATGCGGTCATCCTCCAGCATCTTAGCCCTGCCCAGAGGGCTCCAGGACTGGGCCATGATCTTTTCATGCTTCAGATATCTGAGGGTGAATTCCTGCATATATCCGACATGAAGCTCAAGCTGGTCAAGCATGGGTCTTATGCGCGCTGTTTCAAGCAGAGGCCTGATATGATGGGGAAGGAAATTTGAGAGTCCTATCGCCCGGATACGTCCTTCCTTGTAGAGATCCTCCATGACAGTCCAGGATTCCCGAAGCTTTGGGATCCACTCTTCATCGGACTGGCCGGCTTTAGGCCAGTGTATAAGATACATGTTAAGATAGTCCGTACCGAGGCTTTCACAGGAGGCCTCGAAGGATTCCTTAAGCTTTTCCGCGCCCAGCATGGTGGGCCAGACCTTACTGCAGATGAAAAGCTCTTCCCTGCGGATGCCGCTTTCCCTTACTGCTTCGCCTATATCGGCCTCATTTTCATAAAAGCGCGCCGTGTCCAGATAACGGTAGCCCTGGTTCAGAGCGTCACGTATGACATCCTTTCCGCCCTTTTCCGTGGCAAGATATGTGCCGTAACCTATGGGAGGGATCACTACGCCGTTTCTGAGCCTGAATATGGGCTTATTGTCATCGCCTTCTGTCCGGAAGGCAGACTGCTGGTCAAAAGGGGCAGCCTTCCTCGAAGCTCTCTTTTTTGCGTTTGCTTCAGCGTTGCTCCTTATGGTATCGGAAGCTATCTTTGTTCCTGCGGCTATGCCCCCGGCTGCGATCTTCGCGCCCTTTGCGACACCTTCAGCGGCGGTCCTTGCTCCTCTTTTGATCCCCTCTGAAAGCTTCTCCGCTGCTTCGCTTTCCTTGAAATCCCTGAAAGCGTCCTCCGCGCGGGAACCCATCTCGTTTACCTTTGAAATAGCGTCATCTACTTTAGAACGGGTATCGTTTTCACTCATGTCGGCCATCCTTTCTTTGATCGCGAAGTTACAGTAATCGAAATAAAAATAATCCGGTTACTGTAAGCCTCCGGCGGATACAGCGGTTATAAATTCTTTTTTACCACATGTATCGGATATTTGGCAAATTCAAGCCGGGCTTGTTTAGTGGGGGATACTGTTGTATAGTTATTCAGAGTATACACAACGGAGGAAAAGGGAGTCGATCTATGGATTTAAGAGAACGGTGTCCGGTCCTGCACTTTGCGGATCTTGGTGACGAAAGGGGAAAGCTAGTCGTTATAGAAGGCGGCGAGGCCATACCTTTTGAGATCAAGAGGGTCTTTTACATATATGAATCAGATGCCACTGTGGTAAGAGGGCAGCATGCAAACAGGGAATCCGAGTTTGTCCTTATCAATGTGGCCGGCAAGAGCAAGGTCCGTATCACTGACGGCACCGACGAGGTGGTCATAGAGCTCGACAGACCCATGATGGGCGTTTATATCCCGCGGATGTTGTGGAAGGATATGTATGACTTCTCTCCCGATTCGGTGCTTCTCGTGCTCGCGAGCACCCACTACGACGGCAGCGAATATATCAGAAATTACGAGGAATATCTCAAAGAGATCGGGAAATAAAAAACGAAAGCTTTATCTTCAGCACCGGCCCGATAAGGGCGGAGATCAGTATCTTTATCAGATCTAAAGGAATAAAGGGAATGACGCCTGCCGCAAGCGCAGATGTAAAGTTCATTCCGGCGGAATATGCAAGCCAGGCTGTCCCGAGAGTATAAAGGACCGCGGTCGCGGCCAGCATCCCTGCCGCCGATATGAAGCGGTTTTTCCAATATCTGTCAATAACAAGCCCCGCAACGGCAGCCATCGGGATATAACCGATGATATA
>CACZRA010000153.1 GCA_902783395.1 uncultured Lachnospiraceae bacterium | reverse complement strand
TCTGCTCGAGATCCTGCCGTTTGCAGGGCTCAGGGCGGGGATAGTGACTACCGGGAATGAGGTGGCTTCCGGGAGGATAAAGGATGCTTTCGGTCCCGTACTTACGGATAAGCTCGGGGAATATGATGTGTATGTCATGGGACAGAAAATAATTTCCGATGACAGGGAAAAGATAAGGGATGCCATACTGGGATTTGCAAAAGATGGGGCGGAACTTATCCTTGTAAGCGGAGGGATGAGTGTTGATCCTGACGACAGGACGCCGGGAGCCGTGAAGGATACCGGAGCGGATATCGTATCCTGCGGAGCGCCGGTCCTGCCCGGGGCTATGTTCATGCTGGCATATCTTTCTTATGAGGGGAGGGAGATACCCGTGATGGGACTTCCCGGATGTGTAATGTATGCAAGGCGGACGGTATTCGATCTCGTGCTTCCGAGGGTGCTTGCGGGAGAGCGTCTTACAGCGGAGGAGCTCTCGGAGTACGGTGAAGGAGGACTCTGCCTTGATTGCGCGGTCTGTCATTTTCCGGAATGCGGATTCGGAAAGAAGGGCGGAAGTGCAGGCGTTAACGATGATTAATGATCCTGACGGAAGATACATAGAATGCGGTATACAGAGGTAAATATGAGTGGACTTACGCATATAGATGAGAAGGGGAAGGCCGTGATGGTGGATATCACGGAAAAGGCTGTGACGAGGAGGCTTGCAAGGGCGAGCGGCCTGATACGCATGAATAAGGATGCGTTAAGCGCCGTTGCCGGAGGCAGCATGCCCAAAGGAGATGTGCTGTCGGCCGCAAGGATAGCAGGCATCATGGCGGCAAAGAAGACACCTGAGCTTATACCGCTCTGTCATCAGCTGCAGCTTACAAGGGTCGCTGTCGATTTTGAGATATGCCCTGATGACGGTTTTATCAGGTGTGAATGCAGCGTGGTCCTTGAGGGAAAGACCGGGGCCGAGATGGAGGCTCTGACCGGAGTCAGTGCGGCACTGCTGACCGTTTATGATATGTGCAAGGCGGTTGACAGATGCATGGAGATCTCCGATATCCGTCTGGAGGAAAAGGACGGCGGAAAGAGCGGCCATTACAAAAGGGAAAAACAGAATTCAAACGGGAACGGATGAAATGAAGATGAAGGACGGGTATGGAAGGGAGATCACTTACCTCAGGGTATCCATAACCGATAAATGTAATCTGAGGTGCGGCTACTGTATGCCCAAAGAGGGGATAAGACATCTGTCACACGGTGAAGTACTGACTCTTGAAGAGACAGCAAGACTCGCGCGTATCTTTACGGAGCTGGGCATAAGGCGGGTCAGGCTTACAGGCGGTGAACCGCTCGTAAGACGGGGAGCCGTAAGTCTCGTTGAGATGCTCCGCCGCGGCGGGAAGCCTGAAGAGATAGTGATGACGAGCAACGGCATCCTGCTGCCGCAATATGCTGCTTCACTTAAGGCGGCAGGGCTTGACGGCATAAACATAAGCCTTGATACACTTGATAAGGAGGCTTACGGCAGCCTTACGGGTCTTGACGGGCTTGACAGTGTTATTAAGGGAATAGATTCCGCCGTGAATACGGGACTTAAAGTCTGTCTTAACTGTGTCCCCATGAGGGGGATCAATGATACCGAGCTGGAAAAACTGGCGGATTTTGCCCAAAGCCGGGGGGCAGGGATCAGGTTCATAGAGCTCATGCCCATAGGATGCGGCGCTTATTATAAAGGTATACCGACAGACGAGATCCTTGGAAGGATGGAGAAAAGATACGGCGCATACACCAGAGAAAAGACGGGGAGAGCGGATGAAATAAAAGGACCTGCCGAGTATTACAGGTTTGAAGGATATGAGGGCAGCATTGGCTTCATAAGTCCCATATCGCATAAATTCTGCGAAAGCTGTGACAGGGTAAGACTGACCGCGGAGGGCTATCTGAAGCTCTGTCTGCAGTATCCGCAAGGGGCCGATCTTAAGACACCCTTAAGGAACGGCGCGTCTGATGAGATCATTAAGGATATGATAAAGGATGCCGTAAAGCGCAAGCCGGCGGCTCATACCTTCCAAAGCAGGACAGCAGAAACTGACATGAGGAAGATGATACAGATAGGAGGATGATGATGGGCAGGATAGAAGCCGTATGCATAAGTGAAAAAAAGGGAACGGTAAAGAGGGATATCGGACGGTGTAATATCATAGAAGATTTTGGTCTTGAAAATGATGCCCACGCAGGCAGTGAAAGACAGGTGAGCCTCCTTTCATACGAAAAGGTCGAAGAGTTCAGGAGAAGGACAGGCGGTGAGACAGATATAAAACCCGGTGTATTCGGAGAAAATCTGCTGGTATCGGGCTTTGATCTTGCGAGGCTTCCCGTCGGTACGGTTTTTTACACGGGAGATATAATCCTTGAGCTCACCCAGATAGGAAAAACCTGCCATACGGGATGTGAGATATCAAAGCGTACCGGAGAATGCATAATGCCAAGGGAAGGAGTATTTGCAAGGGTGGTCCGCGGAGGGACCGTAAATACCGGGGATGAGATAATAAGACCCTTTACCGCTGCCGTGCTGACGGCAAGCGACAGATCATATAACGGAGAGAGGGAGGATAAGAGCGGTCCGCTGATAAAGGAGCTGGCAGAAGCAAAAGGCTATCTGGTAAAGGAACAGGTACTTCTCCCGGATGATGAGGACAGGATATACGGGGAGCTTGTGAGGCTTGCCGATGAGATAAGACCGGATGTGGTGTTTACGACGGGGGGGACCGGGCTTTCCGTAAGGGACCGTATGCCCGAAGCAACGGTGAGAGCCGCTGAGAGGACTGTCCCCGGTATAGCCGAGGCAGTGAGGGCATACAGCATGGGGATCACAAAGAGAGCCATGCTGAGCCGGGCTGCAAGTGTGATAAGAGGAAGGACACTTATCATCAATCTTCCCGGAAGTCCAAAGGCCGTAAAAGAATGTATGGATTTTCTGCTTGAGGAGCTTTCTCATGGTATACTGATACTCAGAGGTGAAGCTGACGGATGACACTTAAGGAACTGGAAATAGGAAAGAGCGCGGTGATAAAGACCGTGGGAGGCGAGGGAGCATTAAGACAGCACTTCCTCGATATGGGAGTCATACCCGGAGCCAAAGTAAAGATCATAAGATTCGCTCCCATGGGGGATCCGATGGAGCTTATGATACATGGCTATGAGCTGACATTACGTCTTGATGACGCGGAGAAGATAGAGATTGCCGAGACTGATGCCATGGCCCTGCCTGATATAAAGAAGGGAAGGAGCAGGAAGGAGCATCCGGGATTCGGAGAGGAGGGACGGTATCATTCCAAAAAGGATGAGAAACCTCTGTCTGACGGGACACTTCTTACATTTGCACTGGTCGGCAACCAGAACAGCGGAAAGACCACTCTCTTCAACCAGCTCACGGGCTCCAACCAGCATGTGGGTAATTTCCCCGGAGTCACGGTTGACAGGAAGGACGGTCCTATCCGTAATAACAGGAATACCAGAGTCACGGATCTTCCCGGTATCTACTCCATGTCCCCGTACAGCAGTGAGGAGCTTGTATCAAGAAATTTCGTTCTTGAAGAAAAACCCCTTGCACTGATCAATATAGTTGATGCCACGAATATAGAGCGGAACCTTTATCTTTCGATGCAGCTTATTGAGCTTGATATCCCGATGGTCATAGCCCTTAACATGATGGATGAGATGACCGCAAACAGCGGCGCGGTGGATATCAATGAGATGGAATCGCTTCTGGGGGTACCGGTAGTACCGATAAGTGCTGCAAAGAACGAAGGCGTTGATGAGCTGGTAAAGCATGCGATCCATATAGCCTACTATCAGGAGAAGCCTACAAGACAGGATTTCTGCTGCGGAGACGATTACGGAGGAGCCGTGCACAGATGTCTCCACGCCGCGATGCATCTTATCGAGGATCATGCCGTACTGGCAGGGATACCTCTAAGATTTGCCGCGGCCAAGGTCATAGAAGGTGATGAGCAGATAATCGAAAAGCTCGGTCTGGATCAGAACGAGAGGGAGACGCTTGAGCATATAGTCCTCCAGATGGAAAAGGAGAGAGGCCTTGACCGGAGTGCCGCCATAGCGGATATGCGTTTTGCCTATATAGAAAGGGTATGCCGGCTTTCTGTCACAAAACCGAAAGAGAGCAGGGAGCATGCAAGAAGCCAGAGGATAGACAGGGTGCTTTCAGGGAGATTTACGGCTATCCCGTTTTTTATCCTGATAATGGGTGCTGTGTTCTTTCTTACCTTTAATGTGATAGGAGAGTTTTTCCGCAGGATACTTGAGGCTCTTATAAATTCCATGAAGGGCGCTGCCGCATCCTCACTGGAAGCGATGCAGGTAAGTGAAGTATTAAGTAGTCTGATCCTTGACGGTATCTTTGAAGGGGTAGGAAGCGTGCTGAGTTTTCTCCCTGTCATAGTGACACTGTTTTTCTTTCTTTCGATCCTGGAGGACAGCGGTTACATAGCAAGGGTTGCATTCTTTATGGATAAGCTTCTGAGAAAAATAGGCCTTTCGGGAAGGAGCATAGTCCCCATGCTGATAGGCTTCGGATGTACCGTTCCCGCCGTGATGTCCACAAGGACCCTTCCCAGTGAGAGGGACAGAAAGATGACGATACTGCTTACGCCCTTTATGAGCTGTTCCGCAAAGGTGCCGATATACGTCTTTTTCGTGAGCGCGTTCTTTCCCGGGAAGGGCGGTCTCATCATTACGGGACTGTATTTCCTTGGCGTTGTCCTTGCCATATTTGCAGCGCTCATATACAAGCATACCATATTCAAAGGAGAGGCGGTTCCTTTTGTAATGGAGCTTCCGAATTACAGGATGCCGGGGATAAAAAATGTGGGACTGCTTTTATGGGAGAAGGCCAAGGATTTCATTCACAGAGCCTTTTCCGTCATATTCATAGCGACTATAGCCGTATGGTTCTTAAAAAGCTTTGATCTGAGACTTAATTATATAACTGATTCAGAACAGAGCATTATGGCTGCCCTGGCGGGATGCTTTGTTCCGCTGATGAAGCCTGTGGGACTCGGCGACTGGAGGATATGCACCTCCCTTATTTCCGGTTTCATGGCAAAGGAAAGCGTGGTTTCCATGCTTGAGATGCTTTTCGCGGATGAGGGCGGGACCGCAGCCGCCCTGTCAGGTGTCACGGCCGCGTCACTTCTTGTATTCACCCTGTTATATGCGCCCTGTGTGGCAGCGGTCACTTCAGTAAAAGCTGAGCTCGGGAAAAAATGGGCTGCTTTCGTTATAGTCTGGCAGTGCGTTATAGCCTGGCTGGCTTCCTTTATCGTTTATCATATATTTAAGTAAAACCGATAAGTAAAACCGATTTCGTTTACTCTAACAAACTGATTGTGTGTCTGCTGCTGTTTGTGATATAATCGGGAACAGTGTCGAAAAATTAAGGATAAAACGGAGGTGAAGTCAATAACATGGGAATTATGCTTGCAAGTGCGCTTACCGGTTCTGCTACCGGCGGAACGGTCATAACCGTTCTTTATATAGTAGCAATAGTAGCTTTTCTTTATTTTATCATGATAAGACCCCAGAGAAAGGAGCAGAGCAGGATAAAGGATATGCTTTCTTCTCTTGAGGTAGGGGACAGCGTATGCACGACGGGAGGCTTTTACGGAATAGTCGTTGATGTCGAGGAGGATACGGTCATAGTGGAATTCGGAAATAAGAACTGCCGCATCCCCATGAAGAAGGAGGCTATCGCACAGATAGAAAAGCCCGAGGAAACTTCGGAGACAACCGATAAAAAGAAGAACTGATACAGGGAAGGATTATGAGTAAGACTTATAAGATCGGAGTGATAAGAGGAGACGGGATAGGACCCGAGATAGTCAATGAAGCTGTCAAGGTTCTTGATGCTGTTTCCGGAAAGTACGGTTTTTCACTGGAGTATACAGACATAGATATGGGAGGCTGCTCCATAGATAAATACGGAGTACCCCTGACGGAGGAGGCGGTTGAGGCCGCAAAAGCTTCGGATGCGGTATTGATGGGGTCTATCGGCGGTGATGCAAAGACCTCTCCCTGGTACAGGCTTGAGCCCTCGAAAAGACCCGAGGCCGGGCTGCTGGGTATAAGAAAGGAGCTCAATCTTTTCGCGAATCTGAGGCCGTCGGTGCTTTATGACGAGCTTAAATCCGCCTGTCCCTTATGTGCTTTAACTGCGGATAAGGGCTTTGACATGATGATCGTACGTGAGCTGACGGGAGGGCTGTATTTCGGCGAGAGATATACCAAGAATTCCCACGGTATGGAAACCGCGGTCGATACTCTGTCATATAACGAGTTTGAGATAAGACGCGCGGCACATAAAGCCTTTGATATCGCTTTGAAGAGAAGGAAAAAGGTCACTCTGGTAGATAAGGCAAATGTACTTGATTCATCAAGGCTCTGGAGAAAGATAACCGAAAGCGTGGCGGCGGGCTATCCCGATGTGGAGTATGATACGATGCTCGTTGATAATGCCGCCATGCAGATAGTAAAGGATCCCGCGCAGTTTGACGTACTGCTTACCGAGAATATGTTCGGTGACATCCTGTCCGATGAGGCGGCTATGATCACGGGCTCCATAGGGATGCTTCCGAGCGCTTCACTTAACGATACAAGCTTCGGGCTTTATGAACCTTCGGGAGGGTCTGCGCCCGATATCGCGGGAAAGAATATCGCCAATCCCATTGCAACGATCCTTTCCGCTTCGATGATGCTGAGATTCAGCCTGGATCAGGATGAGGCCGCCGATACGGTTGATGCGGCCGTAAAGCAGGTGCTTAGGGACGGTTACAGGACAGGGGATATTTATTCTGAAGGATGTACCAAAGTGAAAACTGACGAAATGGGAGACCTTATCTGTGAAAGGGTAATTTAGGAGGAACTGATATGCTTAGTGATAATGTGAAACTCGGAGATGAACACGCACCGCACAGGAGTCTTTTTAATGCCCTCGGATTTACAAAGGATGAAATGAAGAAGCCCATGGTGGGGATCGTAAGCTCTTATAATGAGATCGTTCCCGGCCATATGAACATAGACAAGATCGTGGAAGCCGTTAAGCTCGGAGTCGCGGAGGCCGGCGGAATGCCTGTGGTATTTCCCGCGATAGCGGTCTGCGACGGTATCGCGATGGGGCATATAGGGATGAAGTATTCGCTTGTGACGAGAGATCTTATCGCGGATTCTACCGAGTGTATGGCAAAGGCCCATCAGTTTGATGCGCTTGTAATGGTTCCCAACTGTGACAAGAATGTCCCCGGACTTCTGATGGCAGCAGCCAGAGTCAATGTTCCTACGGTCTTCGTATCGGGAGGACCTATGCTCGCGGGGCATGTACACGGAAAGAAGACATCACTTTCATCCATGTTTGAGGCAGTCGGAGCGAAAAAAGCCGGAAACATAGATGAGAAGGAATTAAACTATTTTGATGAGCACACCTGTCCGACCTGCGGGTCATGCTCCGGAATGTATACCGCAAATTCCATGAACTGCCTTACTGAAGCCATAGGCATGGGGCTCAGGGGCAACGGGACCATCCCTGCGGTTTATTCCGAGAGACTCCGCCTGGCAAAGATGGCAGGATATGCCGTCATGGATATGCTTAAAAAGAATATAAGACCGAGGGACATAATGACCAGGGAAGCCTTTATGAATGCTCTTGCCGTTGACATGGCTCTCGGCTGCTCAACCAATACAATGCTGCATCTGCCCGCCATAGCTCATGAGGCAGGCGTGGAGCTCAATATGGAGATCGCAAACGAGGTGTCTGACCGGACACCGAATCTCTGTCATCTGGCACCGGCCGGACATACATATATGGAGGACCTCAACGAGGCAGGCGGTGTATATGCGGTAATGAACGAGCTTTCAAAGAAAAAGCTGCTGGATCTTGACTGCATGACCGTTACCGGACATACGGTGGGAGAGAATATAGCCGATGTAAAAAATATGAATACAGAGGTAATAAGACCTGTAGAGGATCCCTTTATGAAAGAGGGAGGCATCGCGGTGCTTAAGGGCAATATAGCGCCGGATACCGGAGTCGTAAAGCGTTCTGCGGTAGTTCCCGAAATGATGGTACACGAAGGACCGGCAAGAGTGTTTGATTCCGAGGAGGATGCGATAGAGGCAATCTACGGCGGGAAGATAAAGCCCGGTGATGTGGTAGTGATCAGATATGAAGGACCCAAGGGCGGACCCGGCATGAGGGAGATGCTCAATCCTACATCGGCGATAGCGGGAATGGGACTCGGCGAATCCGTAGCCCTTATAACTGACGGAAGATTCTCGGGAGCTTCAAGGGGGGCGTCCATAGGCCATGTGTCTCCGGAGGCGGCAGTGGGCGGTCCGATAGCTCTCATTGAAGAAGGGGATATAATAAAGATCGACATACCGGCCAACAGACTGGATGTTGATGTTTCCGATGAGGTACTGGCTTCGCGTAAGGCCAAATGGCAGCCGAAGCCGGCAAAGGTCACCGAGGGATATCTTGCGAGATATGAGAAAATGGTGACGAGCGGCAACCGCGGAGCGGTGTTAAAAATTGATAATTGATAATTGACAATTAATAATTCGTAATTTGTGAGGTTTTTCTTTACAGGAGAGGGTGCAGGAGACAGAAGGACCCGGCATGGAGGATAGTATCGGTATGTTATTAAACGGTTCTGAGATCGTCGTCGAAGTGCTCAAGGAAGAGGGCGTGGATACCGTGTTCGGATATCCCGGCGGCACGATTCTTAATA
>CACZRA010000152.1 GCA_902783395.1 uncultured Lachnospiraceae bacterium | reverse complement strand
GAAAGATCGGTAGCTTTGCTGCGAGAGTACTTCAAAGATCCAGCCGTAACCACGGATATCATTGCCGGCTTTCCCGGAGAGAGCCGGGAGGAATTCGAAGAGACGATCCGGTTTGTGGAAAGCATGGATTTCTATGAAACACATATTTTTAAATATTCCAGACGCAGAGGTACCGCGGCCGACAGAATGCAGGGACAGCTCTCCGAAGCCGAAAAGCATGAGAGAGCCGTAAAGCTCTCCGGGATAAACAATATAAAAAAGAAAAGGTTTGAAGACCTTTATATCTCTTCCGGACGCAGGGTGGAGGTTCTTTTTGAGGATACAGAAGGAACCGGCGGTAAAAACATGATCACCGGATATACCAGAGAATATATAAAGGTCTATGATGACAGCGGAGCTTATGCTTCCGGTGATATAGCAGAGGGAACTCTGAAAAGAAACGGTGATATAATACTCTTAAATGCTTATTGACATCGCATTATTTAATGGAGAAAGAGAAGATCATGGAATGCTATCTTGATAATTCGGCAACGACAAAGGTGGATCCGGATGTGGCGGAGCTTATACAGAAGGTCATGACCGAGGATTACGGTAATCCGGCCAGTCTTCACAGGAAAGGCTTCGAGGCGGAGCAGCACATAAGAAAAGCAAAAAAGACTCTGTCCGATATCCTGAAATGTAAGGAGAGTGAGCTCATCTTTACTTCCGGCGGTACGGAGTCGGATAATTTAGCTCTCATCGGGAGCTATTTTGCGAATATGCGGAGTGGGAACCATGTTGTAACGACCAGGATAGAGCATCCGGCGGTTCTCAGGACAGTGGAATATCTCGGTACTATCGGCGCAAAGGTGGATTTTATCGATGTGGACAGTAAAGGTCATATTGACACGGATCAGCTGGAGGATGCTGTCGGGGACAAGACGGCAATTGTTTCGGTCATGCATGTGAACAATGAGATCGGGGCACTTCAGCCGGTTTCCGATATCGGAAGAATGGTTCATGAAAAAAATCCGAAATGCGTGTTTCATGTGGATGATGTACAGGGGTTCGGAAAGCTCAGCCTCATCCCAAAGGACAGTAACATCGATCTTCTATCGGTGTCCGCGCATAAGCTGCATGGTCCCAAAGGAGTCGGTCTTCTCTTCAGATCGGAAAAAGTAAAGCTTTCTCCTCTGATGCACGGAGGAGGACATCAGGGAGGATACAGATCGGGTACGGAAAATGTTCCGGGTGTTGCAGGATTTGCCCTTGCAGCTTCAAAGCTTTATGAGGATTTAGAAGGCTCGTATGAGCGTATGACAAAGCTGAAAAAGATCTTTATGGAAGGACTGTCCGAAACTGATGGTGTGGTTTTGAACGGGGGAGATGTACCTTATATCATATCACTCTCTATAAGGGATGTAAGAGCCGAGGTGCTGTTGCACGCTCTTGAAGAAAAGGGAGTATATATTTCGTCCGGATCAGCATGCTCTTCAAATAAGGTACGGGCATCGGAAACGCTGAAGGCAATGTGCGCTGAAACCTGGCAGCTTGATTCGACCGTCCGTATCTCACTATCTTCCCATACAACGGAAGACGAGATAAGATATGCATCGAATCAGTTACGGACCCTGATACCGCAGCTTAGAAAATTTGTGAGAAAGTAATGCAGCATTTTTTTACGGCTCCCGAGGATATAACGGATCATGATATTTATATCCGCGGAGATGATTATAACCACATAAGAAATGTCCTCAGAATGAAAAAGGGAGAGGTGATCTCTGTTTCTGACGGTGTATCGGGAAATGAATACCGGTGTCATATAGAGGGCTATTCGGAGGATGCGGTGCACTGCAGACTCGATTTTATTAAGGAAGCGGATACAGAGCTTCCCGTGCGCGTGTATCTGTTCCAGTCTCTGCCGAAATCGGATAAGATGGAATTTATAATCCAGAAATCAGTGGAGCTCGGGGTATCGGATATCATTCCCGTGAGATCAAAAAGATGTATCGTTAATCTTACAGGAAAAAAGGCTCTGGCTAAGGTTGAAAGATGGAATTCCATATCAGAGGCAGCTGCGAAGCAGAGTAACCGGAATACCGTTCCCGTGGTTCACGAGATCATGGATTTCAAGGAGGCGGCAGCCTTTGCCGGAGCATGCGATATAAGGATCATTCCCTACGAGCTCGCTGAGGATTTTGACAGGACAAGAAAGATAATGGATTCGGTCAGACCGGGATGCGCTCTTGCACTGTTCATAGGACCGGAGGGCGGCTTTGCCGAAGAAGAGATAGCTGCCGCCGAAGAGGCAGGCATATGCCCTGTTACGCTGGGACACAGGATACTCCGTACAGAGACGGCGGCAATGGTCGTACTGTCGTGGCTTGTTTACAGACTGGAGAAATGAGGATCGGGTGTGAAGGAGCTTAACTACAAAAAGCTTGCGGTCATAATGCTTCTGACGATGTTCATCGTGACCATTGTCACCGTAGGATGTGTTATATTTTACGGAAACAGTATGTTTCGCATTCTTGAGGAGGGCGGAGACGGTCTCGTCGGAAAGCACTATGCCTTTATCTGCGAAAATATCCAGGATGGATTTTACGGCTCTATTTTCGAGGGGGCATACGGAGAGGCGGAGAATGACGGGGACTACCTTGAAAACATAGGAGCCAATCTTTCTTTTTCCGGTGATAAATATGAAATGATGGAGCTTTCCATTGATGCCGGCGTGGACGGGATAGTTGTCGACGCGGGGGAAAGCGAGGAGATGAGGGAGCTGATAGACCTTGCCGAAAAAAAGGGGATACCTGTTGTCACCGTGGCAAGCGACAATACGTCTTCCGCAAGAAAATCCTATGTCGGTTTCGGATATTACGATCTTGGTGTCAACTACGGCAAGGAGCTTCTTAAGAGAGCGACTGACGATCAAAAGAGAGTGTTGATACTGATGAGCCCGGATGCTGAGGATTCAAGCCAGAATATAATCTTTCAGGGAATAAGGGAAACGATCGACAAAGCGGAGGCGACTTCAAGCTTTAAGCTTGAGACCATGGCTGTCCCCGATACTTCGGCATTCGGAGCGGAAGAAAGCATAAGTGCACTTATAATGAAGAACGATGAACTCCCGGATGTGATCATATGCCTCAATGAGATATATACCACCTGCGTATGCCAGTCTCTTGTGGATTACAACAGGGTCGGACAGACTGTCGTGTACGGGTTTTACGAAAACAGCACGATCCTTTCTTCCATCCAGAAAAAAATAATCTATGCAACCCTTACAATGGATACGGAAAGGATGGGAGAATATTGCATAGAAGCCCTTAAGGAATATGAGGATTACGGGAACGTAAATGAGTATCTGCCTGTAGATATACGTGTCGTGACAGCGGATAATATCGTTGAGTATATGAATGAAAAAGAAGGGGAGAAAACGGATGAGGAGATCTGATGATTCCCCTAAGGAGAAGTCAACGGTACAGACCAACATGGTCATTCTCACCGTGTTGTCTTCCATGATCATAATCACGGTAAATATCGTGCTCTTCTTTTATATAAGCAGGGCCATTGATGTAATAAACAAGGTCTATTCCACAAACGTCACTATCGGGGAAATGTCGGATGCGCTCGGTCTTGTTCGGAGCAGCATGACGGAGTACTTAAATACAAAATCCACGGATTCCATGGAGCAGTATTACGATGCCTGCCAGGTATACAGGGACTGCCTTTCCGATCTTGTCCTTCAGGGACACGGAAGGGATACGGCGGCGATCCTTCAGGATATTGAAGGACTTTCCGACAGCTACCTTTCGGCTGCGGATGAGACGATACAGGCAAAGCGCGGAAGAGTCGTGGAAAAATACAATGCAGGCTATGAAAGATCGGAGAGGATATACGGATATATCAATTCATATATCTACAAGCTGAACAACGAACAGTTCAGAAGAAATTCCGAAAAATATGCGGCGTTGAGGGCATCACTGAGATCTCTGGCCATAGTGACCATGTCAGTCATAATCATAGTCGCGCTGATAAATATCCTGCTGACTTCGGTCATGACGAAAAACATACTGGATCCCGTGCGTCAGAAGGAAATAATGATGGAGACCCATCTGAAGGATGCTGAGCTAAAATATCTGCAGGCGCAGATAAATCCTCATTTCCTTTATAATACCCTGAATGCCGGCGCACAGCTTGCCATGCTTGAGGATGCGAATAAAACCTCGGGATATCTGCAGAATGTGGCGGCATTTTTCCGTTACAGGATAAAAGGGGAGGATAAGGAGACAACCCTTGAACAGGAGATAGCTTTGGTGGATAATTATATCCATATCCTGAATGTGCGTTTTTCCGGAGAGATACATTTTTCAAAGGAGCTTGAGGAGGACTGTCTTTCGGTCCCGGTTCCCGGTATGATACTTCAGCCCATAGTCGAGAATGCCGTAAACTACGGAATAAGGAATATTGAGAGGGAAAAACGCATAATTCTTAAGGTCGAAAGACTGGCGGAGCTCATAAGAGTAAGGATAGAGGATAACGGTGTGGGAATGAGCGCGGAGCGGATAAGAGCCGTTCTGTCAGGCAACGCTGCTGCCTCCGAGAATGACAGTGTTATGAAGGATTCTAACGGAGTCGGTATAGCAAACGTGATGTCAAGACTGAGGCTTTTCTACGACAGGGAAGAGGTTATGCACATTTTCAGTGAAGGTGAGGATAAGGGAACAATAGTGGATATCCTTATACCGATACCTTCGGAGGAGTGATCCGGACATATGTACAGGATAATGCTTGCGGATGACGAAGGGATCGTCACCGATTCCATCAAATTTATCATAGACAAGGAGTATGCGGGGCTCTGTGAAACAGAAACGGCAAAAACGGGAAGGGCAGTGATAGAACTGGCAGAGACCTTCAGGCCGGACATTGCCTTTATGGATATACAGATGCCGGGGATAAACGGTATAGAGGCGATGAGAGAGATCCGCAAATCAAATTCTTCTACGATCTTTATCATATTAAGCGCCTATGACAAGTTCGATTATGCAAAAGAGGCTATCAATCTGGGTGTACTCGATTATCTGAACAAGCCTTTCAGCAAGGAGATGATAGTTGATGTGCTGGGGCGTGCCATGAAACAGATAGATGCCGCAAAGGAAAGACGCAGACAGGAGCTTTCCATCCGTGAAAAGATCGAGACCGTCACACCGGTGATAGAGAACGGATTTATTTATTCCATCCTTTTTCAGGAGAGCAGGGAGGTTACCGGAAATTACAAGAATCTGCTTGGCATAGAAGAGGATTACGGATATATGATGGTACTCTCTGTCATTGACGCGGAATCCGGTTCGGAAAACCCTGTGGGATCGGGGATAAGAGTCCAGTCCGAGTACACAAAGATAAGGGATATGATAAGAGTAAGACTGAACTGTGTAACGGGGCCGCTCCTTTCGAACAAGATAATATGCTTCTTTCCCGTCCGAAACAAAAAAATGGAATACAGTGACAGGGTAAGGATAATAGAAAGAAGCGAGGAGCTTCTGCGGGAGCTTCTGGAAAAAACCGGGATAAGTGCAAGGATCGGAATAGGATCCGTTCAGCCTGTTGAGGCCGCTACAGCTTCCTATAAGGATGCTTTGACTGCCCTGCATCTTTCAACGGCGGGAGTTGCCCACGCGAGCGACCTTCCGGTGGGGTGTGCCTATGAAGAAGACTATCCCGCAGATCTTGAAAAACGGCTTTTTGCTGCAGTCGGATCCGGAGACGTAGGACTTACAAGTGAATATGCGACCAGGTTCTTCGCATGGATGAGGGAGACCTATCCGGAGGCTTTGATAGATGCCAGATTAAAATGCCTTGAATTTGTACTATGGGCGGAGAAGCTTTCATATGAGTCAGGAGGAATGACATACCGCTTCCTTCACCGGTCGGATTATCTCCCGGCTGTGACAGAGTGCGTGGATTTCGATGAGCTTGAGACCTGGTTTACCGGAAAGATGAGCGAAGCCGCGCGTAATGTCACATCAAAAAAAGAAGAGAAGCTTGACAGCATTGTGGAGGAAGCAAAACGGTATATCGCAGAAAATTATTCGAGTGACATTTCGCTTGATGAGGTGTCGGGCAGGGTGGATGTCAGCCCTTATTATTTTACAAGGCTTTTCAAGGAAGAAACAGGCGAGACATTTCTTGAATACCTGACGAGGCTCAGGATAGAAAGCGCAAAGGAGCTGATGAAGGATCCGGAGCTTTCCATCAAGGATATATGTATTAAAGCGGGTTATTCCGATCCGAATTATTTTTCGAGGATATTTAAAAAGGCAGTCGGAGTGACCCCGACGGAATACAGGTCAGGCAGTGTACAGGAATAGAAGGATCATGAAACATATAAACAGATTCAGGATTATAATATGTATTTTTTTGTCGGCCGCAATGCTTTTTGCAGCCTGCGGAAGCGATACCGAGGACAAGGGGGAACCGCAGGAGCAGGGGGAAAGCCCGGATGACATTCAGATAGGGATAGCTTTTGACAGTTTTCTGATCGAGCGTTGGGAGCGGGACAGGGATATTTTCGTATCCAGGGCGAGAGATCTCGGGGCTACGGTGAATGTGCAGAACGCCAACGGAGATGTGGAAAAGCAAAAGGAACAGATAAGGTATCTTATCGATAAAAACATGGATGTCATCGTTTTGATAGCAGTTGACAGTACCGCATTGAAAAAGGAAGTTCAGGAGGCAAGAAATGCAGGGATAAAGGTTATTGCTTATGACCGTCTTGTCATGGATGTCCCCCTGGACCTGTACGTTTCTTTTGATAACGAGATGGTGGGGAAATACATGGCTGATGCTATCATTGACAAGCTTCCTGACGGAGGACGCGTCATGAAGATAAACGGTCCTTCAAAGGATAATAACGTGCTTCTCGTAAACAAGGGATTTGACGAGGAGATAAAGGGACACGGGATAAATATCTTCGATATATATTACGCTACGGAATGGAAGGGAGAGGAGGCATTTAATTATCTTTCTGAAAATCCGGAAAAGGCTGACAGAGCCGATGCCGTAATGTGCGGAAATGATTCCCTTGCCGGGCAGGCTGTCCGGTATTATTCCGAAAAGAGACGGGCGGGTAAAATACCCGTGGTCGGACAGGATGCAGATCTTGATGCCTGCCAGCGTATAGTAGAGGGGACCCAGACCATGACGGTATATAAAAGCATAGAACAGCTTGCAAAAAAAGCTGCCGAATCGGCTGTTTCTCTCGCAAAAGGGAACAGCGTCACGGGTGTTTCTTACATGGAAAACGGCAGCTATGAAGTTCCTTTTGTCAGTATTCCTCCTATCATGGTCACAAAGGACAATATGGACAGCGTTATCATAGATTCGGGTTTTCATCTCAGAGAGGATGTATATCTGAAGGAAAGATAACGATAGCACAATCTTGAAGCCCAATGTCAATTTTGTGCTATGGTCCGGCCGGTCGGGTCTGTAACATCTGCAATTATTTCCTATTTTTTTCTCTCTGACAGTATGATAGGATTTTACTCGTACAAAGCCTTTGTGTCTCAAAAAGAGGCACAACATAATTCAAAAGGGAGGAAAACAAGAAATGAAGAAAAAGTTACTCAGTGCTATTCTTTCAATGACAATGGTAGCTGCTCTGCTTGCAGGCTGTGGCAGCACCGCTGCAACAACAGATGCAGCAGCTCCTGCGGCAGCAGAAGAGGCAGCTCCTGCAGACGATGCGGCAGCAGAAGAGGCAGCTCCTGCAGCTGACGAAGCAGCTCCTGCAGATGATGCAGCAGCAGAGACAACGGCTCCTGCAGAAGGCGGCAAGGTCGGCGTTTCAATGCCTACCAAGGATCTTCAGAGATGGAACCAGGACGGCGCAAACATGGAGAAAGAGCTGAAGGAAGCAGGATATGAGGTTGACCTTCAGTATGCAAACAACGACGTTCCTACTCAGCTTTCACAGGTTGAGAACATGATCTCAGGCGGATGCAACGTTCTCGTTATCGCAGCTATCGAAGGTTCATCACTCGGTGAGGCTCTTGACATGGCTAAGGAAGCAAACATCCCGGTTATAGCTTATGACCGTCTTATCATGGATTCAGATGCAGTTTCCTACTATGCAACATTCGATAACTACAAGGTTGGTACAGTTCAGGGTACCTATGTAAAGGATCAGCTTGATCTTGACAACGCTGCAGGTCCTT
>CACZRA010000151.1 GCA_902783395.1 uncultured Lachnospiraceae bacterium | reverse complement strand
GGATCCGTTAAGAACGGTAATTTTATTTCCGAGCCCCAGACCGACTTTATAATGGCTGTTGCGGGGGAGGAGCTGGGCTTTGCAGGCTGTCTGCTGATGGTTGCGCTGTTCGCATGCGCGGCGACGCTTGTGATCCACACGGGAAGGAGGGCAACGGATCTGGCGGGGACGCTGATCTGTGCCGGTGTGGCTGCCCACATCGGCTTCCAGTCCTTTGCGAATATAGGAGTTGCCACGGGGCTGCTTCCCAACACGGGACTCCCGCTTCCTTTCATAAGCTACGGTTCGACATCACTTATATGTATCCTTGCCGAGATAGGACTCGTACTTAACGTGGGGCTTATGAGTGTGGAAGGACGGCAGGTATCGTCCCTGTCTTTCTATTATGATACGTGAAAAGCCGGAGAAAAACTTTGTTTTATGCATGCTTTGTTTTATGGTATACTTTCTTTCGGAGGGTAGAAGGTATTGAACATAGGTCTTATCGCGCATGACGCGAAAAAGAAGCTTATGCAGAATTTCTGCATAGCTTACAGGGGTATTCTTGTAAAGCATGAGCTGTATGCTACCGAAACGACGGGCAGACTTATAGAGGATGCGGCAAATCTTCCTCTGCATAAATATTTGTCGGGGCTTTTGGGCGGGGAGCAGCAGATTGCCGCACAGATCGAGAGCGATGCCATGGATCTGGTGATATTCCTCAGGGATCCCGACTCGATAGATGTCAATGAGGAGTCTGTCCATCAGAGCATAGTGAGACTGTGTGACATACACAATATACCGCTTGCCACCAATCTGGCCACAGCCGAGCTGCTTGTAAAATCAATGGACAGAGGAGACATGGAGTGGCGTGAGATGTTCAAGTAAGTGCCGAATCTTTACGGCGATGGCAGTTATCATTTCGATAATGATATCAGGATGCGGAGAGATCGCATATGATATCCCCTTTGACAAGGATACTACAAAGAGTGCATTCCGCTTTGAATCACAGGATGTAAGGGAATGTGCCGAGCCTTTTGCATCCGGTCTCTGTATCCCGGGTGAGGAATCCTCTGATGAAAATGAAATAGAGACGGGACCGGATTCTTATGCGGCCGCCATGCTTTTTGATCTTAAGGGCAAGAAGACACCGTATTGCAGAAATCCCTATGAAAGACTCTATCCGGCGAGCATGACAAAGGTTCTGACTGCGGTGGTCGCCATGGAAAACTGCGATATGGATCAGATCCTTACCGCAGATGAGAGCTGTGTACTTACAGAAAAAGATGTACAGAAGATAAAGCTCAGGGCGGGAGATACTATGACACTTGATCAGGCACTCCATATCCTGCTCATATATTCCGCAAACGATGTCGCAAATCTCATAGCCGTCAATGTGGCGGGCTCTATTGAAGGCTTTGCAGACCTTATGAATAAAAAAGCGGTCGAGCTCGGGGCGACCAATTCTCATTTTGTCAATCCTTCCGGACTGCAGGATGAAGACCACTATACAACTCCCTACGATATGTATCTTATCTTTAACAAGGCGATAACATTCGGAAAATTCATTGAGATCATCGGCATGAGCGAATATTCGACTGTCTATCATAATGCCTCGGGGGGTGAAGTTCCCTTTGAGTGCGAGTCAACTAACAGATACCTTAAGGGACAGTATAATCCTCCGGCCGCCGTAACGGTCATAGGCGGCAAGACGGGGACTACCGCAGCAGCAAAAAGCTGTCTGGTACTGCTGTCAAAGGATGCCACGGACAGCTCGTATATCTCCGTCGTCATGAAGGCGGACAACGTAGATGTCCTGTACAAGAAGACAAACAGCCTGCTCAATCTTTTGCAATAGCCGATTGTGCTGAGACCGTATTGTGTGGTATACTCATAGTACATTATTTATTAAAGGAGGGCTCCTCTATGATACAGCTTATCACGGGAGAAAAAGGTAAAGGCAAGACTAAGGTCCTGTTGGACAAGGCTAATGAAGCAGCCAAGAACGCAAAGGGAAGCCTTGTATTCATCGACAAGGATTCATCCCATATTCTGGAGCTCAAAAACACCATCAGACTGGTGGATGTCAGTAAATACGGATTATCAAGCTCAAGCGAGTTTTACGGATTTGTGGCAGGCATAATTTCCGCGGATCATGATCTGGAGCAGTTATACATAGACGCTTTTCTTAAAACTGCATATGTGAAGGACGATGACTATATCGAGGTCCTGAGAAAGATCGATAAGCTCAGCGAACGTTACGGTGTTACGGTTTCGGTAAGCATATCAGTCACGAGGGACCAGCTTCCGGAGGATATGGCAGATAAGGTGATAGTTGCACTTTGAAACAATAAAACACGGGGAGAGGGCGGGTTCATCCCGCCCTTTTTTATAGGGAAATGCTTTTTTTCTCAGGATCATAAATGGCTGAACAGGAACATACTGTAAAAAAACACTATATCAATGTAGGCTCCCTTATCTTCGGAGCCATTTTGGTATACCTGATCCTTATCATTTATTCCGGTATGCATGTGACCCAGCTTGCGGGCTATGAGGTCACGGAGGGATCACTTGCCGTAGACAGTACTTACCGCGGAGTGGCGATAAGGGTGGAGCAGATCGTATCCGCAAATAATAACGGCTATATCAACTATTATGCCGGTGAGGATGAGCATATCAGCAACGGCGGACTGGTCTATTCGATCGACGAAAGCGGAGTCCTCTCCGAGATGATCAAGGATTCGGCTGCGATCAATGCCGTATTGTCTGATGAGGCGCTCTATGAGCTCAGATCCGAGCTTGCCGGATTTGCCGGCATCTATTCCGATAATGATTTTTTAGATGTATACCGTATGCAGGATTCCGTGAAAAGTACGGTAAGAAAGCTCGCCAATCAAAGCGCTCTCGAGGATCTGAGGTCCATTTCTTCAAATGCCTACGGGGATCTTATTGATATGGGATATTCACCCGACAGCGGGATAGTCGTATATAATTATGATAATCTTCAGGGACTTACCGCATCCGGCGTTACGGATGAGACGTTTGATGAAAGCACATATCAAAGAGAGCAGCTTGTGGACGGAGATCTGGTATCAGCCGGGGATCCCGCCTACAGACTCGTCACGAGTGAGAGCTGGCAGATCGTTTTTCCTCTGGATGAAACCACGGCAAGTGCCATCAGCAGCAACAGCACGATAAAAACCAGATTTCTGAAAAATGATTACGAGTCAAATGCCAAGGTTGAGATCATAAACAATGATAATAAGGATTACGGCGTACTGTATCTTAATGATTCCATGATCGCCTTTGCGGAAGACAGATTTGTGGATATCGAGCTGGTGCTTGATGAGGTAAGGGGGCTTAAGGTTCCCAATTCCGCGATAGTGAGCCGTGAATTCTATGTGATACCGGCGGAATACGCGACTGACAGCAATGCCCGTGATACGGCAGGCTTCCTGAGGAAAACATATGTGGAAGGGAATCCCGATACCACCGAGTATGTGACGGGAGATATTTATAACCGTGTGGATGATATGCTGTACATTGATGTTTCGGTATTTGCAAACGGTGATGAGCTCGTCAAACCGGATTCCTCCGATACCTTTACGGTAGGAGCAAAGGAGGTTCTTACCGGTGTGTACAATATGAACAAGGGCTATGCTGATTTCACGAAGATAAACGTTATAAATTCTAATAAGGAATATTCTATTGTGGAATCCGAATCCATGTATGACCTGCAGGTCTATGATTATATAGTCCTTGACGGTGACGGAGTGAACGACAGTGACTTTGTGACCGATACAGATCTGAAGAACGGAAAGGAAGAGGAGAAATGATACGGGAAAACCTTGAAACAGTCGAGAATAACATAAAGGAAGCATGCGAGAGAGCCGGAAGGGACAGAAGTGAGGTCACTCTTATAGCGGTAAGCAAGACTAAGCCCGTATCGGATCTTATGGAGGCGTATGATGCAGGCATAAGGGTTTTTGGAGAGAATAAGGTTCAGGAGCTTGTGGATAAGATCGACAGAATGCCTGATGATATCCATTGGCATATGATAGGACACCTGCAGCGAAATAAGGTCAAGTATATAGTAGGCAAGGTCGATCTTATACACGGCGTGGATAATATGGAGCTCGCTGAAGAGATAAATAAAAGGGCGGAAAAGGCAGGTGTCACCCAGGATATACTTATCGAAGTCAACATCGCGGACGAGGATACAAAATACGGAATAGCATATGATAAGGTTGATGAGCTTTATGTAAATATATCAGAACTCCCTTATGTAAACGTTCGTGGACTAATGTGTATTGCACCAAATGTTGAGAATCCGGAGCAAAATAGACAATATTTTGTGAAAATGAAGAAAAAACTTGTTGACATAACGAATAAGTTGAGGCATAATATTCGGGTAGATATTATGTCAATGGGTATGACCGGTGATTATCAGGTGGCCATAGAAGAGGGAGCTACGATGGTCAGGGTTGGTACGGGCATATTTGGAG
>CACZRA010000150.1 GCA_902783395.1 uncultured Lachnospiraceae bacterium | reverse complement strand
GAAGGAGCTCCGGGGTCTGTGTCAGCACATATTCGGCATGGGAAAGGATCTCTGAAGCAAAGGTCTCGATATCATCTGTCTTGTCTGACATTTCGGAAGCCTTTTCAGCCGCTCCCCTCGCCACCGTAAGTATGGTTCCCTCTTTGGGCTTCATTACAGCCTTGTATGCAGTCTCCACGGCTTTATTGAAAGCAGCGGCGATGACAGGCAGATCAACGCTTTCATGATCCCTTATCTCCTTCGTAAAGCCCCTCAAAAGCTGCGAAAGGATAACACCGGAATTCCCCCTTGCTCCTCTGAGTGAACCTGATGATATCGCCTTGCAAAGGGCAGCCATGTCAAAATCATCGCCAAGAGCCAGAACCTCCTTAGCGGCAGACATTATCGTAAGCGTCATGTTTGTCCCCGTATCCCCGTCGGGAACCGGAAAGACATTGAGGTCATTTATCGTTTCCTTATTGGCAGCGAGCTCCGATGCACCCGCAAGGAACATCTTCGCTATAAAGCCTGCATCAATTTTTTTAGCGGACATCAGTCGATCACCCTTACCCCTTCCACATAAATGTTGATCTTATCAACCTCGAGGCCGGTGAATTCCTCAACCCTGTACTTTACATTGCTCATAAGATTGTCAGCCACAGCCTTGATGCTGACACCGTACGCAACTATGACATGAAAATCAAGACTTATCTTGTTACTGTTCACGGCAACATTGATACCGTGGGAAAGGCTCTCCCTTTTCAGCAGCCTCACCAGTCCGTCCTTCATCGAATATGTCGCCATGCCTACCACTCCGAAGCACTCCATCGCTTCCGTTCCGGCAAGTTGTGCTATGGCCTCCGTATCCACGGAAATATTTCCAAGATCAGTACTCATTCTGGCTTTCATGTCATTCCCTCCATTATCCTCACAGATCGTAAAACTATATCAGCTCGACTATCTTTATATCCCTCTGCTGCGACAGATCAACTATGTCATCCTTACATTTTATCACGGGACGGCCGATCGTGCCGCTGTTATTCATGATCACTTCTCCGACCATACCGTTTGAAAGTCTCACGCTGTTTCCTATCATCTCGTCCATAATATGATTCATGAACGTGGTTATTATCCCTACGTCGTATTTAAGGAACATGTCATCCTTTATTATATCGACCACCTGATACGGATTCATCGGGGCCCTGTATGTCCTTGCACTCGTCATTGCCTCATATACATCGGCTATAGCTATCATCTTGGCAAAGGGAGCTATCTCCTCCCGCTGAAGCCCCTGAGGATATCCCGAGCTGTCACAGCGCTCATGATGCATGAGAGTTGCGTTCAGTATCCGCTCATCCAGGCCGAATTTGCTGAGCAGATGATATCCGAAGAACGCATGTGTCTTTACCAGATCAAACTCCATCTTGTTCAGCTTGCCCGGCTTCCATATTATATCATTGGGAAGCATGAATTTGCCTATGTCAAATAAAAAACCGGCGTAGATCAGGGTCTCGCATTCTTCGGGAGAAAGCCTGAGCCATTTTCCCATCTTCTTGCAGATAAGAGCCACATTTAGTCCGTGTGCATACGACAGATCGGCTTCATCATGGATCATTATGTTTATATATGAAAAAAGACGCTTTCCGGAGATCGAATCCGGACACATCGCATCGGCTATCGCCTTCAGATCCACAAACCTGAAAGGCACCTTCTTGTATATGAATGAATCCACCGCAACCTTATAGGCTGCCAGATTCGCATTGTATTTTAACTGGAAATCCTTAAAGGCCTCAGATACCCGGATCTTTTCATAATAGGTCTCCGCGAGATCCTCTGCCTCCAGCACATTAACCGTAAGGAGCTTAAAAGCCGTAAGCTTCTGCTTTACGATATGATCTACCTTGGTTCCTTTTTTTATCGCGACCTTATCGCCGACCATTATGTCTTCGGCAAGCTGCATCCCATCCTGCAGCGACATCACAGCTACTGTCTTCATCGATCGGTGTCTTCCTCTGCTCCTTCCGAAGGGTATCTCCCCCCATCAATACATTTTGTTGATATGTCACACTAAAAACACATCATATAGTATAAATACAGGAATAGTCAAAGTCAACATAATTAATGTGTCTTGCGGATTTATTTTCAGTATACTATACTTCACATATGATATTCGCAGACAGGGTATTCCTGGGGGAAAGCATCAAAGACGATCCCTCACGGATAATTTCCAAACTGAAGAAGAAAAAGATCATAAAGGGGACTTATATCATATCTCCCGCGGAAAACGGTGTGGATCCCCTTGAGTATTTTGATACCATACAGCTTTCCCAGCCCTTCTTCAGGGACAGGGAGCTGAAGATAGTCGGCATAGCACAGTCGGAGTACGAAGCCATAGAGCTGATAAAGGAAATATATGAAGCCTCGGTCGAATACGGGCATGATTCCATAGGTTCCTATGTGAAGGAGCTGTTTCCGTGATAATACTTCAGATACTCAAAATAACCGGCATAGTCCTTCTTTGCATTCTGGCTCTGATACTTATCCTCATAGCCGTTATCCTCTTTGTCCCGATCCATTACAAGGCCAGGGCAGATTACTCGGACAAGGACAATGACTACAATATCCATGCCAAAGCACACTGGATCCTGCATATCATCCGCTTTAATTACGACATGGACAAAAATTCAAAGGACATGACGGGCAAGGTCCTTTTTTTCAAGATCTACCCCAAAGAAGAAAACAGATCGGGGACTTTAGGACAGCGTAAAGGCCCGGCAAAAGCCATCGCCAAAATAAAATACAAAATCTCAAAGCTTTATGTTAAAATAAAGCGTATCATTTGCATGATAAATGACGAACGTGACCAGAAGGCCGCAAAAGAGCTTCTGCTCCGGGTAAAAAGGCTGCTGTGGCATATCCGCCCGCGGAAGCTTGATATGAATCTCCGGTTAGGCATGGATGATCCGTGCTCCACGGGAGAGATCACCGGATATATATATTCTTTATATCCTCTGTACACGAAGCATTTACACTATGTACCTGATTTTGACAATAAGGTCATAGAGGCGGATGCCTTCCTTAAAGGATATATACAGCTTGTATTTGTATTATATGCCGCCGCAAAGGTATACTTTGACAAGGATATAAGAAGACTGTACGAGCAGATACAAAAGGTAAAGGAATAATATCACCGGAGCATCCGGAAGAGAAATAAGAAAGCGAGGAACATGTTTTGGCTAATCTGACTTTTGATGAAATGGTAAACTCACTCATAAAGGGGCTCAGCGGCTTCTTCTCAACAAAGACCGTGGTAGGCGAGCCCAAGAAGATCGATG
>CACZRA010000149.1 GCA_902783395.1 uncultured Lachnospiraceae bacterium | reverse complement strand
CCGTGGAATTTCGCGTCACGGCCCGCGACCATCTGTGAGTATACATAGGGTTCTGTCCTGTGTATCTCGGAAATGTCCTGAAGGTATGCGGGACAGGTCTTACGATAGATATCAAATGCTCTGTCTCCGTCACCTATTACGGTTTCGGCTATGGATACCCATGGATTATTATGACAGAATATGCCGGCATTTTCCTTGTATCCCGGAGGATATGAGGAAATCTCCCCAAGCTCAACATGATAGTGGGTATAGGCAGGCTGAAGGATCATGATGCCATAATCCGTGTCAAGCATATCCCTTACTGAATCCATAGCTTTCTGAGCTTCGCCTGTTTCCACACCTACTCCGGCGAGAACACAGAAGCCCTGAGGTTCTATGTAGATTTTTCCCTCGTCGCATTCATCTGAACCAACCTTATTACCATTTGCGTCATATGCACGGACGAACCACTTTCCGTCCCAGCCTGCGGAAAGAAGGGCTTTTGTCATCTTTTCGGCTTCTGACCTGGCTCTTTTTGCCTCGTCGTCTTTCCCTGTGAAATCACAGATATCCGCATATTCATTAGCGTACTTTACAAACATTCCTCCGATAAACACGGACTCGGCTACCGGTCCTTCGGAAGGACCGAAGGTCTGGAAGGATTCTCCCGGATGCTCTGAGAAACAGTTCAGGTTCAGGCAGTCATTCCAGTCTGCACGGCCTATAAGCGGAAGCTCATGGGGGCCCTTGTGATTGATGGTATAATCAAGACTTCTTGTAAGATGCTCAAAGAGTGAAGTCGCGATCGACATATCATTATCATACGGAACCTTTTCGTCAAGTATGGAAGTATCACCGGTCTCGCGGATATAGGCCGATGTACCGGCGATAAGCCAGAGAGGATCATCGTTGAAGCCGGAGCCTATATCGGAATTGCCCTTCTTAGTAAGAGGCTGGTACTGATGATAAGCGGAGCCGTCAGGGAACTGTGTGGAAGCTATGTCTATGATCCTCTGTCTTGCCCTGTCCGGGATAAGATGTACGAATCCAAGGAGATCCTGGCATGAATCCCTGAAGCCCATACCACGCCCTATACCTGATTCGTAATATGAAGCGGAACGGCTCATGTTGAAGGTTACCATGCACTGGTACTGATTCCAGATGTTGACCATGCGGTTGACCTTATCGTTAGAGGTTTCAACCGTAAACTTTGCAAGGAGCTTCTTCCAATAATCCTTAAGATCGCTGAAGGACTTTTCTACATCGGCGTCGGTCTGATATCTGGTCAGCAGCTTTTCCGCCGGAGCCTTGTTTATGACATCCTGCTTTTCCCATTTTTTATCCTCGGGATTTTCGCAGTATCCTAGGACGAAGACGTAGCTTTTTGATTCGCCGGGGGCCAGAGTTATATCGATCTGATGAGAAGCGATGGGATACCACCCGGAGGCAACGGAATTACGGCACTTTCCTTCAATTACGGCATCGGGATTTGCTCCGGAGTTGTATACACCAAGGAAGTCGTCTCTTGAAGTATCAAATCCGTCAGCTTTTGTATTTACCGAGTAGACTGCGTAATGATTCCTTCTTTCACGATATTCCGTTTTGTGATATATCGTGCTGCCGATGACTTCAACCTCGCCGGTGGAAAGATTTCGCTGATAATTTGTCATATCGTCCATGGCATTCCACAGACAGAATTCCACATATGAGAAAAGCTGGATCTTCTTTTCGGAGGAACCGGTATTTTTAATGACTACCTTCTGAACCTCGCAGGTATCATCCATTGGTACGAAGCAGAGGACATCCGAGCAGATATCGTTCTTCTTTCCGTGGAATTTCGTGTAACCCATGCCGTGACGGCATTCGTACTCGTCGAGCTCGGTCTTTACAGGCTGCCATCCGGGATTCCAGACGGTGTCTCCGTCTTTTATATAGAAGTATTTTCCGTTTGAATCCAGCGGAACATCATTATATCTGAATCTGGTTATGCGCAGCAGCTTTGCATCTTTATAGAAGGAATATCCGCCGCCGGTATTTGAGATAAGAGAGAAGAAGTCATTGCTGCCCAGATAGTTGATCCATGGCAGCGGTGTCTTTGGCGTCGTGATGACGTATTCCATGTTTTCATCATCAAAATGTCCGAAATTCATGTGTGCACCCCCATATTGATATTTCTGTTCTATAACGATTAAGTATCCGGCGAAAACCGTGATGAGATAGATTATATTCTATAAATGCGTGAAATACAACAGAAATTCATTACAAAACATAAGATCACGGATTGTGCATTTTTAACTTAATCTATTAAGAGAAAAAAGCTGATAATTGAATTAAACCGGACGGATATCATGACGGAAGACATGTGAATTATATAAAATGACTAAAAAAGCGAAAAAGATGTTGACAGACTTGGTGGATTGTTATATATTTTATCTACGAAAACGTTTAAGACGGCCTTGGATCTTTCGGAGACCTGACAGAGCGTCATATATGGGGGGTAGACGGATGGTCTCTATGAAGGATATATCGAAGAAAGTGGGAGTTTCGGTAGCGACAGTAAGTAAAGCGCTGAATGACCACAGCGATATAGGAGAAGCGACTAAGAAGAAGGTAAGGGAAGCGGCCAGGGAGATGGGTTATTTTCCCAATGCCTCGGCCAGAACGCTGAAGACCAATAAAAGCCATAATATCGGCGTGCTTTTCAGAGATGAAGCAGGAAACGGTATAACCCATGACTTCTTTGCGGCGGTGCTGGATTCGTTGAAGAAAACGGCAGAATCCAAGGGATATGATATCAGCTTTATAAACAGTAACCGCCGGATCATGAATATGAAGTATCTGGAGCATTGCAGATACAGAGGATATGACGGGGTGGTGCTGGCCTGTATAGATTTTAACGATCCTGATGTCGTGGAGCTCGCTACAAGCAACATACCGGTGGTTACGATAGATCATGTATTTGACAACAGGACGGCTATTATTTCAGATAATGTAAGCGGAATAAGGGATCTTGTCACATATATCTACAAGACCTGCGGACACAGAAAGATAGCATACATACACGGAGCGGATTCTTCCGTGACAAAAAACAGGCTTGCCAGTTTTTATGCAACTATGGAGGATCTCGGAGGAACTGTTCCCGATGAATATGTAAAAAACGGAATATACAGGAAACCCGAGGTTGCGTATGACTGTACATCGGAGCTTCTGGACCTGAAGGATCCGCCTACATGCATAATTTATCCGGATGATTTTTCAGCCATAGGCGGAATAAACGCGATACAGGCGAGAGGCTTATCGATACCCGAGGATATTTCCATAGCTGGATATGACGGGATAAGGATAGCCAAGGTTCTTGAGCCGAAGCTTGTAACGATAGAACAGGATACAGATATGATCGGGGAGTTGGCCGCACAAAAGCTTGTACAGATGATCGAAAGACCAAAATCTTCGATCTCGGAGAGGATAGTTGTGGAAGGCAGGCTTTTGAAGGGGGAGTCCGTAAAGATCCTCGGAAACCCGGCATAGCTTTCCGGATTTCAAAACGGTATTAAGGCAAAAGCCTTATACATAAATTCAATTTAATTTATCTTAAGGAGGAAAAAGATGAAAAAGAAGATCGTAAGTATTTTGCTTACAGCAGCAATGACAGCTACTCTTCTCGCAGGTTGCGGCGGAACGGCAGCAGATACAGCTGCTCCTGCAGCTGATGCCGGAGCAGAGGAGGCAGCACCGGCAGACGATGCAGCGGCAGATACCGCAGCTGCGACTGATGATGCAGCAGCAGCTGACACCGCAGCGGCAGCTGACACGGCAGCAGCAGGTGATGAGGGTTCGGTGCTCAACATCCAGTGTTGGAACGAGGAGTTCAAGAGCAGGGTTACGGATCACTATCCCGGATATGAAAAGGTTGATGATACCACAGGTAAGATCGGTGATGTAACTGTTCACTGGATAATCACTCCTACTGATGATAATGCATATCAGAATCATCTTGATGAGATTCTTCCTACAAATGAAAGTGCAGCAGCAGATGACAAGGTTGATATCTTCCTTGTAGAGGCAGACTACGCTCTTAAGTATGTCAATGCTGATCCTGCAGTAGCAATGTCTATGGATGATCTCGGAATAGCAGCAGGCGATATAGCTGACCAGTATAAGTACACACAGGACATCGTATCTGATTCAAGCGGAGCATTAAGAGGTCTTTCATGGCAGGCTTGCTCAGCCGGACTTATCTATAACAGGGATATCGCAAAGGAAGTACTTGGCACGGAAGAGCCGGACAAGGTTCAGGATTTCGTAAAGGATTGGGCTACATTTAATAAGACTGCTGAGGACCTTAAGAAGGCAGGATATTTTGTAGAGTCAACGGTTAACGATTCTTATCGTGTATATTCAAACAATGTTTCCAGCCCTTGGGTTGACGGCACGACCGTTAAGATCGATCCTAACATCGAGAAGTGGGTTGAGGATTCAAAGGCACTCGTAGACGCAAAAGAGACAAATACCTATGACCTTTGGTCAGATGACTGGAACAAGGGCTTCTATCCCGAAGGAAAGGTATTCGCTTACTTCGGACCTGCATGGCTCATCAACTTCTGTATGGCAGCTGATACCGAGGGATCTGTTGCAAACGCAGGACGTTGGGGACTTTGCGTAGGACCTCAGTCATTCTTCTGGGGCGGCACATGGATCTGCGGTGCTGTAGGTACGGACAATCCGACTCTTGTTAAGGATATCATGCTCACAATGACTACTGACAAGGCAGTCCTTAAGGAGATCGTTGAGAAGGATTCAGACTGCGTAAACAGCCCTTCACTTCTTGCAGAGCTTGCAGCAGATACTTCCTTCGGAAGCAAGATCCTCGGCGGCCAGAACCCTTACCAGCAGCTTGCTGACGGCGCTGAGAAGGTAGACATGAGCAAGATCTCTGATTACGATCAGGGCTGCAACGAGTCATTCCAGGCAGCTATGAAGGATTACTTCGAGGGTAAGGTAGATTATGACAAGGCTATTGCAAACTTCCAGACCTCAGTCAAGGAGAAGTATCCTGAGCTTTCATTCTGATAAGACTATCGAGGAGTGAAAGATAACTTTATCGGATGATCATGGGGGCCTGCCCGATTGCGGGCAGGCTCCTTTTTATAAGGCAGGTTTCATCAGGTCAGGATTCACAATGGATATGTATTATGATAATGATGTTCATTGTGAGCTTTGAGGGGATGGAACAGAGCTCAAAAAAGCAATTAAAGCAGAAAAGAGGTATTTTTTATGGATGGGGGAAAGAAAAAGAAAGGGAATTCAAATGTTGTAAAGTATAATAAATGGGGCTATATATTCCTTGCGCCGTTTATTATCGTGTATGCGGTGTTCCAGCTTGTGCCGTTCGTATCAACGATCTATTACAGTTTCTTCGAAAACTACCGTTCCGGATTAAAGCAGATAGGTCCGAATTTTATCGGACTTGAGAATTATCATGCACTGCTTGCCAATGCCGATATCTGGAAATACACGGAAAATACTTTTGTTATGTGGATATTAGGCTTTATTCCACAGATAGTTGTGTCACTTCTGCTGGCTGCCTGGTTTTCGGATCCTTCTCTCCGAATAAAGGGACAGAGATTCTTCAAGACGGTGATATACCTTCCGAACCTTATCATGGCAGCGGCGTTTGCAATGTTGTTCTTCACGTTGTTTGCTGATTCCGGTCCTATCAATTCAATGCTTATTCAGGCAGGCATACTTGCGGAGCCGTACAAATTCATGTCAAATACAGGAAGTGCGAGGATACTGGTCGGCTTCATGAATTTCCTTATGTGGTTCGGTAATACCACGATACTGCTGCTGGCGGGAATGATGGGGATAGACACATCTCTTTTTGAAGCTGCAGAGGTTGACGGAGCTACGGCCACTCAGATCTTCTGGAGGATAACGATGCCCCTGTTGAGACCGATATTCGTGTTCGTGCTCATAACATCTCTGATCGGCGGACTTCAGATGTTCGATGTGCCGCAGATATTGACAAACGGTGAGGGGCAGCCCGACAGGACAACAATGACGCTTATCATGTATCTGAATAAGCATCTCTTCAATAAGAATTACGGTATGTCCGGAGCGCTTTCGGTCGTCCTGCTCATTGTTACCGGTATACTGAGCTTTGCGGTATATAAATTTACAACAAAGCAGGAAAGCTACTAAATCTATACTGCATCGAATACTATCTCAAGAAGGAGAATGATAATGGATACAAGAAGAGTAAAGTCAGGAGCTAGCATTACCACGAGACGTATAATCGCATACGTTGTACTTACACTGGTCACATTCATGTGCCTGTTCTGGTTTTATATTTTATTTATAAATGCAACAAGAAGCCATTCGGATCTGACAAGAGGATTTACACTGATACCGGGCGGGAATGCCCTCGCAAACTGGGACAGTCTTATGCACAGCTCACAGCCGGTGGTCAGCGGTCTGAGGAATTCGCTTCTGATCTCGATCTGCGCGGCAGTCCTGTCAACATATTTCTCGACCATGACGGCTTATGCCATCCATGCTTATGATTTTAAGATCAAGAATGCGATGTTCACGTTCATACTTGCCGTAATGATGATACCGACTCAGGTTGTGGCACTCGGATTTATCAATTTAATGGGGAAGCTGAAGCTGATGGATACATTTATCCCTCTCATAGTTCCCGCAATCGCGGCACCTGCTACGTTCTTCTATATGAAGCAGTACATGGAGTCCACACTTCCCATGGCTCTTCTTGAAGCAGCACGTATCGACGGGTCAGGAGAATTCAGAACCTTTAACAGCATAGTTCTTCCGCTTATGAAACCGGCTATAGCCGTTCAGGCTATATTTACCTT
>CACZRA010000148.1 GCA_902783395.1 uncultured Lachnospiraceae bacterium | reverse complement strand
TCACGATGTTTATCCAGCATTCCCCGTGTATCGTAACGGCATGGTCAAAGGGCGGATCGGACGAAAGCGTGCGGTAGATCTCACGTCTTACGGGCAGTACCCTGCGAAGCTGCATCGGGTGTATATGCTTCTGATGGCCGGATATGTTCAGACCGTCGATGAGGTATTCGCTCTCGGGAGATGAGGAGTAGCAGAAAACCCTCACATGACTGTTGCCGGCATAGCGTCCGGAAAGCAGTATGGCGTTTTTGATGTTCTCATTTTCCTCTCCCGTAAGTACGATGATCAGATCACGTTCTACAGGCTCCAGTAAAGAAAGGACCGCATGCAGATCCGTTTCCTGCAGGATAAATCCGCTCTCCTTTGCTGTGACCGCGAGATATCCCGTCTTAAGGGCATCTGAGGATATATTGGTAAAATAAATATCCGCTCCGTCATCCTCAATGCTTTGTGCAAGGCAAAGGGATCTCTCCGATAATGATGAAAAAACGTATTCAGCAGAAGTCTTCACAGGCCGTGCCTCCCTTCCTCATCATTATACACTTTATTGAATCTCTGCTACATTTTCGTTTTTGCACTTAAATCGTATTATTTTTTCGCAACAGGCATCATGACCTTTATCGAACTGTTGTCTATCCTGAAGGAATAGGTATAGTCGGATTCTTCGGGCTTTATCGTGGGATCAAGCATGAAATCCTCATCAAGGAAAGCCCTGTAGGGATCCCATCCGGTGATCACGAGTTTCAGGTGATGCCCCGGAGCCACGGTATAAACAGCCGGCTGAAGATACAGGGTATAATCATAGAACTTGCCGGCCTCCAGCTGCTTTGATTCCGTATATTCAGAAGAATCATATCCCAGACCGTAGTTATTAAGGTCTGTCCAGCCTGTGCTCACTATCTTCGCTTCTGTGCTGCTCTGAACGTATTCATTTAAGGGATATTCCGACAGTCCTCCTCCCATTTCATAGGTTCCGACGGTCTTTACGGGAAGGAGAAATCCCAGTCTGTTCTTTATGATGTATGCCTTGAAGGGTTCGCCGTTGTCTGCTTCATCTACGAGGGCTGCAGTCACCATAAGCCCGTCTTTATCCGTAACGTCCGTGGAAAGCTTCACATGAACCTCGGGAACCCCGTATACCGTCGTATCCTCCGGAAGCTCAAGGGTATATCCGGAAGCAAGATTCCCTTCAAGCGACGTATAATAGAGCTCCCTGTACTTGTTATCCGCGTTTTCTCCTGCCATGCTCTCTCCGAAATATTCATACGCATATTTCGCAAGTTCTTTTGAATCAACGAGCGGGGTTTTATCCTTATCATCCGCTGTCAGTTCCGCCTGAATATAATCAAAATCACGCCAGTGATCATATGTTTTCCAGGTGCCGTCTATATTACTCTGGGCCGTGACCTCCGGCATGTCTTCTATACCGTTGTCGATGTCATAGAGATAGCGGCAGAGCCATTTATTCATTATCTCTTCCCAAAGCTCGCCGTTAACCTCCCTGCCGTCCAGGGTGGTATGGCCGTCCTGATGAAGGATAAGCTTATAAGGCTTTCCGGCCTTTTCAAATGCCTGCGCCATAAGATCGGCCTGCTTCGGAAGCACGTTGTAATCATTGAGACCCTGTACGATAAGGGCAGAGCAGTTTATCTTATCAGTATCCTTTGAGTAATCTCTCCACTCCCATACCGGGGCATAATCACCGTTCGTGGCCTCTTCATCCTGTGCTATCTGCCAAAGGAATGAACCGTAATCATCATCCAGTACCGTCCAGTCGTTGTCGAGATAGGTTCCCCCGCAGTTAACGGCAGCAAGGTAATCCGCATAGTTCACGTCGAAGATTATCGGTACTCCCTGCGAATTCGTATAATCATACCAGCTCGCAATGCCGGCAAAGGGAATGATGGTCTTAAGGCCTTTTACGCCTGTCGTTGCCACCTCAAAAGGAAGAGTTCCGCCATAGGAGCATCCTGTCATCGCGACATTTCCGTTTGACCAGTCCGCCTTTATTTCTATATTCTGAGTGGTGTCCGTATATGCGGTGCGGTCTCCCGCAAGCCATTCCACCACGCATTTATGGCAGTCGCGCTCCAGATCAAGACCGCAGAGTTCATAGCCTTCGGAGCCGCAGGTTCCTATACCGGAAGCTTCCGCTACGGCAAAGCCCCTTATCAGGAAATAATCATAAACGTCCGAATATCCGTATCCGATCTGCGTATCGTCACCCGGGACAGTATAGTTCCAGTCAGCGGGATCGGCATAAGCGGCAGCGTCCACAGTGCTCATTTCCCCTTCGGGAGTGCGCTTGCTGCAGTCCCTGTAAAGGGAATCGTAATCAAAAGCCTCTTCGACATATATCTCCTGCGCGCCTTCGTCATTGTCCTTCACGGTTCCCGCACTGTAGGGAGTGGGATCATATATTGTAGCAGCCTTGTACTTTCCCTTCGCAGCGCTTTTCGGTACCTGCATGAAGACCTTTACAAGATCCGCCATGCCGTCGCCGTCGGTATCATTATCTGTCTCAACGTAAACACAGAATCTCAGGATATCACTGTCTGCATTCGAGTAATCCTCATCCCTGCAGTATGAATAATCAAGCATCGGCTGTGCCATCCCGTTCTCAAAGCTCATGCCTCCTCCGGGGAGCAGATCCGATATGCCGCAGCCGGAAAGCAGCAAAGCTGCCGTCATGCCTGCTGCAAGAACAGTCGTTAATTTAAGATTTTTTTTGATGATCATTGTCTGTCCACGCTCTTTCATGTACGTACGCTTTCTCCTGTGGTGGTCAAACGGCCCGTTCCGCCGGATGAGACCGGCCGCAGGAGGAATATATTGCGGCTTCGCCGCTTACTATAACAATTTTTGAGTTTTCAAACAATGACTTCCATATTTACCTCCCGATATCAAGAACATATTCTCCCATGCCGGTGTACTGTCTTGCCTGGAGATTGAAGCTTTCTCCCGTGCTCAGGCCTTTGATCCTGATACTGTCACCGTTTCCGCAGATACTGCTGCATATGCACTCCTTATTTTTATCGAAGGCACAGAGCTCAATCTCCGTTTCGGGTTCCATTCCGGATACGGTGACCACTATCTCTCCCGATGCTTTGGGGGTAAGGGTATACATGTTTCTCTGATCGGTATACTTTATCTGATCATGCAGCTCGGTATTTTCAGGTATCTCATCGGTTCTCTCCTGCTTTCCTATGAGCAGTGTATAGTCTTCCAGGCCTTCGAACTGTGCCACCTTAAGCTCATAATCCTCCCCGCCCACGAGTCCTTTTGCGGTAAATCCTTCCCCTCTGCTGCAGCATATATCCTCTTCCACTGCAGTTCCGTCTCCGTCATATAATGACAGCATGACCTTGCCGCTGTTCATTTCCTTTATCTCAAAGCGGTACCGTCCGTCATACGGCGCATGTACAGTGTAAAAATGCTCCTCTTCATCAGTCGACATACTGTC